>DATFYS010000091.1:0-6272 GCA_035314885.1 Nitrososphaerales archaeon
CCCCACCAGCCGCAACCGGAGGAGGCTCGTGAGGAGGCGCATAGGAATACTGAAGCTGGGCCTGGAAGACCACAAGACGACATCGAAGGCCGTTAGCATCCCATCCAGGGAAGGGACGGTGTCGGAGTCTCTCTTCTGTCCCGGCTATCTTAACTTGGGAACGAAATCCCTGCTCTTCCCTGCAGGATCGAACTATTCGATGGGATACCCATACAAGCAGGCCATACTTTGCTGCGAGGGTTCTGGCCCTTTCGAATGGGGCGAGCCATCCGTGCTCATCGATGACGACGCCCTGCCGATGGGGGGACCCGCTTCTTTCGATTGGGCCGACCCCGTGCTCAACCAAGACAATTCCGTCACACTCTACTTCTCTGCATGCCCAAGAGAAACCGGCAGGTGGTCTGTATTCAAGTGCGAAATGAGGGTGTCTTTGTGAAGCAGGGAATCACCAGCGCTCCCAGACATACCAAATTGGAGGGGGCATCATAGTTGTCTACAGGAAACATAGACGTTGTCATCGCCGTCAGAAATGAGAGGCGATCGATCCGCTCGGTCCTGGAAGCCCTAGACAATCAGACCCGGAGGCCCCATCGCGTTGTTGTCGTAGATGATGGATCGGACGACGGCACGGGAGCAATCTTGGATTCCACAGTCCCCAAGGTCCGCTATCAGCTCACCACTGTCACACTCCCACGACACACACGGAGCTATGTTGGAAGGCCTGAATTGGCCGAAGTCTTCAACTTTGGTCTTAGGATTCTGAAGTCGGAGATCCCCCGGCCCGACTATGTCATGATCCTGGGAGGTGACCATCTCCTCCCGCCGGACTATGCCGAAAAGATTGTCGCCAGGATGGATGAGGACCAGAAGTTGGCCGTCGCCTCTGGCTGGATTGTTGGCGAACAATTTTGGGAAGGTGCTCCCCGAGGTTCAAGTATGGTGGTCCGCACAGATTTCTGGGAAAGCGCCGGAGGGCTCCAGTTCCCCGTCGCCTACGGGTGGGAGAGCTGGCTGCGCATGAAAGCCGCACAGATGGGATTCCGGGCGCGAAGCCTCAGAGATGTCCCTACGCAGGTCTCGCGCAAGACCGCCCCGTCAAAGGGGGTTCTCTACGGGCGGGCGATGTATTCCCTTGGCTACTTCTGGCCATACGCCCTAGGAAGGTGTCTGCTTGCGGCGCGGGTCTCGCCTTCGAACTCATTGCAAATGCTCCGGGGTTTCGTTGACCATAGAGGGGTCTCCAGGCTGGACGTCAGTGATTGGGTGAGTGCCGAGCAGAGGAGAATCCTCGTTGGGCGGGCATTGCAGATTGTCAGGATGAAGGGGAGGCCGTAGGCTCTGCATGGTCACCCGTCAGCGCTATTAGGATTCGAACTGGAAGGGCTCGCCATGCGTCCAAGCTCCAGGGGGCACAAGCTCAGGGTCATTCTCACCCACGATATCGACTGGCCGCCGGCCGGTCCAGGCCTGGAGCACATAGTCGCCAGGAAGGAAAGGTTCGAGCCGGGGGTGGTTGAAAGGGCTCTAAAGGAAGGATTCAACCCCTACAACAACATTAGTTCCATCATGGACTTGGAGCGGGAAAACGGAATCAGATCCACGTTCTTCTTTAGGCCACTCTACGATGACGGGACTCCCGTAGCCGCCTACGCCGAGACCATGAGAAAACTGCTTGCGGGAGGTTGGGAGGTCGGGGCTCATCTGAACGACGCGACCAGCCTTGAAAGCGTCCGACGGGAACGGGAGCAGGTCGGGGCAGTCTGCGGGTCGCTCCCGCAAGGTTGTAGGGTGCACTATCTTCGTCTGGCCAAAGAGAGCCACGCGTTCATGAGCAGAGCGGGTTTCGACTACGATTCCTCCCTGATGGGCCGCAAAGACGAAGTGACCCCCGAGAACGCCGGGTTCCGTCATGAAAAAGGACTTCTCGTCTTTCCGATAACAATAATGGATGCTTACCTGTTCACCTACATGAAGGTCCCCGAAGAGAAGGTCCAGAAAGTGTTCGAAGCAGCGATTGCTTCATGCCATGACAGAGGATATATGACCGTTCTGTGGCATGACAATTCCATCCTCATGAAAGGCGGAAGAGCCTATCCGAGCATCTGCAAGCTTCTGGCCTCCCGTGACGATATCGAATGCATCACCGGCGCCCAAGCATGCCGGCTTGTGGCGAAGGAGCCGCTGCAATAGGGCATGTCAGGGCGCGTCAATGATGATGGCCCATTGAGGGAGAATCCGTTTCTGAATCATTCATCGTGGGTGGCTCGCTAGAACATGGCTCGGCCTCGGATTCTAGTTACCGGAGCAGGCGGGATAGCAGGAGTCAACTTTGTTCGGGCCCTTCGCGCATCCAGCCGGCACTACTACATAGCAGGGACAGATTACAACAGGTTCCATCTTGAGTACCCAGACGTAGACGCCAGGTATCAGACTCCCCGGCACGATGACAGGAGTTTCGTTTCAACCGTCGCGAAGATTGTGAGACGGGAGTCCATCGACTTCCTTCATCCCCAGCCTTCGAGCGAAGCGCTGGTCATTTCGCAAAAACGGGAGGACGTCGACACCAAGGTTTTCCTTCCACCCGGGGGGCTGATGAAGAGGGCCCAGGACAAACTCGTCTCCCAGCGGATTCTCGAGAAGGCCAAGGTGCCCGTAGCGGCGACGATGGCCCTAAGAAGCGATCTCGACGTCGGTGCAGCCTTCAAGCTGCTGGGTCGCCCACTATGGGTCAGAGCGCGCCACGGAGCCGGAGGTCGACTGAGCCTCCTCTGCAACACACCTCAAGAAGCTGAACATTGGGTCAAGCTGTGGGCGCTCCGGGGGGTAAAGGTCAGCGAGATGATTCTTCAGGAGTATCTGCCTGGAAGGAATGTCGCCTGGGACAGTGTCTGGAAGGACGGGCGCTTGTTCACTTCCTACGCAAGGGAGAGGCTAGAGTATCCGTTCAAGCACATTTCGCCTTCAGGCATAACAGGAACCCCATCGGTTGCCCGCACGGTTCATGACCGCAAGATCAATGACGTGTCCGTATCGGCGGTCAGAGCTCTCGGAAAGAGCCCGAACGGGGCGTATTCAGTGGATCTCAAGGAATCAACTACGGGTGTGTTCTGCGTTACCGAAGTCGACGCTGGCAAGTTTCACACCACCATGCCCCTATGGGGACTGGCCGCCTTCAAGATCCTTCGGATGCCGTGGTACGCGAATCTTGCGGATCTCTATGTGAGGATAGGACTGGGGGAGGAGATACCTGGCTCCATCACCCAGACGAATCTGATTCCGGCAGGATACTACCTCTTGCGAGACATGGATGTCGGTGCATTTCTCTGGCGGGAAGACGGCTGGAAACGAAGACTGCTATGAACGGAGTTTCAATCAGAGAGGCGAAGGGTTTCATATTCGACATGGATGGAACCCTCGTCTCGGTCTCTGTAGATTGGACCGCCGTCAGGGCAAAACTCGCCGAGCTCTCAGGAAGGCCTGACTTCGTCCCGCTCTTTGAAACCCTCATGCAGGTCCTGCAGACGAATCCAGAGCTCCGGCCGCGTATTTTCAAGATGCTTGATGAATTCGAGTTGCAAGGGGAGCCAGAAGCAAGGCTCATCGACGGGTCGAGAGAGGCCCTTGAATTGCTATCCCGAAGGGCAAAAATCGCCCTGGTGACCATGCAGGGGACCAAGGTTCGCGACGGAATCCTGCAGCGATTCGGCTTGACGGGGTTCTTCCACGTGCTTCTCTCGAGGGAAGATTCTCTCGACAGGGCCGAACAGCTGACGATGGCGACGGCGCGCCTCGGGCTCCAGAAAGATGAGGTTGTCTTCGTGGGAGACAGACTTCACGACCTGAACTCGGCCGCAAGGATTGGAATGAGTTTTGTCCTGATGGGTGACAGGCCGGGAGCCACCGCCGAGAATTTCAGCGACATGAAGGCTTTCCTTGGTTTCCTCCGAAACCAAGGAAGATGAACTCCTTCAACCAGGGAGGAGTTCGAGGATTCTCCGGTGAAGGGTCTTGTTGTTGGCTGCGACAAAGGAAAACCTTGCAGCCAGGTCGAGTTCAGGATCAAGAACCCCACCATCGGAATCCGTTACAGTGGCCCCGGCTTCGGTCGCTATCAGGTAAGCTGCGGCAAAGTCGGTCGACCTCATCTTCTTCCTTAGATCAACGAATGCGTCAACTTTTCCTTCCGCTACGAAGCACAATTCTAGTGCGTTAGCTCCCTGGTGAACCTGCCTTTTGACCGCCGAGATCAGGGGGCCCATGCCGGCGATCAGCTCAGGCGGAGCTCTGCTCAGGTCGGCATCCATGACCGTGTCCGACAGCGATGTCACACGAGAAGGTGCCGCGTGCTCCCCGTTCTTGGTGCACCCCTTGCCCTTCTCTGCCCAGTAGACGTCGCCATTCACCAAGTTTCTGACCAGGCCGAATCGAACGTCCTTCAGAGAGCCTCCGGTGGCCACCGCCACAGAAGTGCAGTAGAAGGGTATGCGTCTCTCGAAGTTCGATGAACCATCAAGGGGATCAACTATGGCAACTAGCTTCGCCTTCGGATCCCCCCAGCTGCCTGCCTCCTCGCTAACGATTCTGAGCCCCTTAATCCGGGTCAGCGCCTTGAAGAGCTCGCTTTCGGCCTCCTTGTCGGCGAGGAGCGTTGTGTCACCCGAGGCACCAACCTCCAGGGCCTTCGAGGCTTCTCCCTGTTCCGCAACCCTGGTAACCTTCCTCTGCACCTCCTTGCTTGCGTCAGTCAGGACCCGGCGCCAATCCTCGCCGTTCATGATCGGCGTCCCATCAATCTCCTTGAGCTCAGAACGTCGGCGATTTTCCGCAGGGTGGCCTTGGTGTCGCCATCAGTGTCGATTCGTTCTATGTTCTCCTGCTGAAGCTCCGTGTGTATCTCCGACAGCGCTGAGTAGTACCTGTTCCTGAAGAACTCGGTGTCGTTTCTTTCCCTCCTGTTCTTGTGTCGTTGTCTCGAATCAATGGTCTCTGCCCCAGCCTGCAGGACAATGTACAGGTCTGGTATCATGAGCGGGTCCGACAGGATCTTTTTGCATAACGCCATCATGGCTGGATAGGCTGTGCTCTTCTTCAACTCGTATCTGATCTTCGCGTAGGTGAGGTCTGAAAGCAGGTACCCTTCAGAAACGATGTTCCTCGACCGCCGGAGCTTGGAAATCAGCGAGCAGTATACCATCGTGGCCCCCACGAGACTGTAATCTGCGAAAGTGTCTGCTCTGTCGGCCACCGGGACGTCCTTGGGGACAGCGTGGGCGGATTCCTTCAGCCTCAGCCATCCGTCTCGCTCGAGTGCTCTTGCCAAGGTCGTTTTGCCTGTCCCCGAGAAACCTTCTAGGACCACGAAGACCATGGACGAAACCGCCCGTCGGGCATCTGGATTTAACCTCGCGCCATCCCGTGAGCTAGGGAAGGCTGACGAAAGCATTGAGATTGAAAACCACTAGATACACCAGGAAGGCAGCGTATCCAAGCCCCAGGTACGCAGCCGTCGGCACTCCATAGGCTACCTCGACCATGGCTCCCGGACTCTGCTTCTGCTCGACCTCCTCCCTGGCGAGGTTCACGTCGCGGTTCACTTCTGTGCGGACACCATCCTTGACAAGAGCCTTGGGAATCCATCTCTGCTCCGCCAGAAATTTGTCAATGGGGATGACCTGGCCTCCTTTGGCATTCCCCACTGAATACTCGTAGGCTATGTGGACAAGCGCGATGGCCCCGCCGGCAAAAAGTGCCGGGATGGGGGAAAGTGGGTAGGGGTCAGCAGCGACGAAAGCGATGATGATTGCGTCCGCCTGGCCTATGCCCCCGAAAAACGCGAAGGCGAGCGCTATCCCTCCGACCAGTACAACCCTGGCCACCTCAAGCTGGAAGTTGGATGCAGGGTTCGTCGCTTCAAAGTAGAAGATGTATGCCGTCCCAGCCAGGGCTGGCAACCAGACGAGGTCACTCACGGCCCTGTCTTTTATGTCCTGATAGGAGGCAATCAGAAAAGAGGCGCAGAGAAGCAGCTGGGCATACAACCGCCCTTGCACTAATGGCGCGGGATATAAGCGCCCGCGCCTTGAAAGCTAGGATGACTCAAGCTTCAGCTTCTGACCTTGGAATATGCGCTCGACCTTCTCCAGAGTATCGATGTCCGACAACGACTTGTCGGTCCGTATGCGCTTTATTCTCGGGAACCTGAGCGCGTAGCCGCTGTCATGCCTGTCGCTCTTTTGAATGCTGTCGAAGGCGACTTCAAGCACAATCTGCGG
>DATFYS010000092.1:0-4175 GCA_035314885.1 Nitrososphaerales archaeon
GCAGGACGAAGCTTAGCCCCACGCTCGCACCGAACAGGATGCTCATTCCCAGGACGTAGGCAGGGTTCCACCCTCCCGCTATCACGGCCGCGAGCGCGATGAACCCAATCCCGGCTGTGATGTCTGGTGTGAAGGAATTGAAGAAATCGACAGTGAGGTATGACCCTCCCAGTCCAAGCAGGGCCCCACCAAGCCCGGTGGCTATGATCCTGGTCTTCACCACGTCTATCCCTGCGGCCTCCGCAGCCTTCGGATTCTCCCCCACCGCTCGGATGTGGAGCCCGAACTTCGTCCTGTTCAGAAAGATGTAGACCAAGACTGGGAGGATGAAAAGGACCGGCATCAGAGGGCTCACCTTAGGTGCCAGGCCGTTCGTCAGGCCTCCTATGTTGAAAAGAGGGACGATTGCGTTCGAGATAGGGGTTCCTTCGAGGACGAAGAATCCCTGCAGCATTGCGAACGTGAGTCCCAAGGCGAAGATGTTGATTCCAATCCCTGCGATGACCTGGTCGACATGGAGCTTCGTGGCCAGGAAGGCGAGGATGAGGTTCATCCCAACCCCTGTGGCCATCCCCACGGCCAGCCCGACGTAGGCGGAACTTCCGCCCAGGGACCGGCCGAGCCAGAAGTTGACCGCCGCTGCGAAGAATGCGGAAGTCAGCATGACCCCTTCGATTCCTATGTTCAGGATGCCGGCCTTCTCTGTGATGAGCTCCCCGTTGGCGGCAACCCCGATGGTGATCCCCTGCTGAAGACCGAATACCACCAAGAGAATGACTGGGGTTAGATCCATTTCCTCCTCCCTCTCAGCTTCAGCATTCCCTTGCTGAGCTGCGGAGCGGCCATGAACAAGATGATTATCCCCTGCATAGCCCAGACCACGTAGATGTCCTGGAGTACAGCCGCCGTTCCCGCCGCCAGTATCGAAAAGAAGATGGCTGAGAATATCGACCCGATCGGATTATTGACAGCCACTAGTGCGACCGCTATCCCTGCGAAACCCTCTCCGCCAAACCATCCTGCCGCGAAGCCATCCTGATAGCAGGCCAGTTGATAGCAGCCGCGTCCCACACTCAAGACGTCTCCCGCACCTGCCAGCCCCGCAACGACTCCTCCCAATGTCATGGCTATCACCTTGGTTTTCCTAGGATTGATCCCCTTCGATTCGGCAGGCCGGGTGCCAAGCCCCGTTGCTCTGATCTTGTATCCGGTGGTCGTTCTGCTCAGGAACCAGGTCGAGACGATCGCGACCACGATGGCAATTATGAACATGATTGACGTGTTGAAGTACGGAAGAGTTGGGATGGTCGCACCCCCAGGGAAGTAGGCACAGTTGCATTCCCTCACGGAGACCCCGACCTTGGACTCGATCACATAGAAGAGAAGGAATGATGAGAATGACTGGGCGACGAAGTTGAGCATGATCGTGGTCACAATCGCAGAAGCGCTTCTGTAGGCTTCGAGCACCCCGGGGAGCGCGGCCCATAGCCCTCCTGCGACGCACGCGCCTGCCACCGCCACCAAAGGCCAGATCCCCGGTGGGAGGGGGATGAAGACGATGATCAGGGCCGCTGTTATCCCTCCCAGGAACGCCTGGCCCTGCCCTCCGACGTTCCAGATGCCCGCCTTCCCAGGAATCAGGAAGGCGAGAGCGAGGAGTAGGTAGGAGCTCATGTACGTGAGCACTGAAGACTGCCCGAACTGGGTCTGAAGAGCCCCTGAAAAGAGGGTGGCGAAGACATTGATGGGATTCAGCCTGAAAGCGAGCATGAGAACGGAAGCTGCAACGATCCCCAGCCCGAGGGCGATCAGGGAGGGGACAGCTGCCTTCAGGGACCTGACGACTGCACCGGAAAGCCTCTCTTGAAATGAACTGGCTTCGGGATTCAAGAAGCCACTACGCCTCCCAGAAGCTTCCCCAGCTCCCCGATGCCAACCCCCCTCTTGAGCTCCCCGATTATCTTCCCTTCGTACAGAACTACGATCCTGTCGCTGAGGTCAAGGATCTCGTCAAAGTCCGCGCTCACCAGAAGGACCCCCCTCCCCGAGTTCCTTGAATCCACCAGCAACGACTGGATGTACTCTGTGCTGGCGACATCCAGCCCTCTCGTAGGCTGGTGGGCAATGAGCAGATGGGGCTGACCTGCGAGTTCGCGGCCGACGATCACCTTCTGTTGATTCCCGCCAGAGAGATTCCGGGCTTTGACTTCGATGCCGCTGGTCGAGACGTTGAATGTCCGCACAATCCTCCGTGCGAAGTCCCTGACCCTCTTCGGAGCCATTATCCCGCGGCGGGAGAACTCAGGGCTCTCTTCTGCGCCGAGGACGACATTCTCGGCTATGGAGAAGTCGAGAATGAGCCCGTTGAGAGCTCGGTCCTCGGGAACGTGCCCCACGGAGAGCTTCAGAACCTCCGATGTTGGCAGCCCGTTGGTATTCTTCCCACTTAGCTTCATAGTCCCAGACGTGGGCTTCATCAGGCCCATGATGCATTCCACGAGCTCGGTCTGACCATTGCCTTCGACCCCTGCGACCCCAACAATCTCCCCCGCCATGACAGACAGAGAGCACCCGTCCAGGGCCTTGGCCTTATGATGGGAGGTGGCGGTGAGGTCCTTGATTTCCAGGAGCAGCTCTCCGGGCTGATAGGGACCAAACACGAAATTCCTTTCGACCTTCCTTCCGACCATGGCGTTGGCGAGGCTGTCAAATGTGGCTTCCTTCGTGTTGAGGGTGGCGACGACCTTGCCACGCCTCATGACCGTGATTCTGTCTGTGATGGCCATGACCTCCTTGAGCTTATGGGTAATGAAAATCACCGTTGAACCTCCCTTTGTCAGACGCCGGATCGATCTGAACAGTTCTTCGACTTCCAGTGGGGTGAGGACAGCCGTCGGCTCGTCGAGGATCAGGACCCTGGCACCTCTGTAGAGAGCCTTCAGTATCTCAACGCGCTCCTTGAAGCCCGTGGGGAGGTCCTCAGCAAGAGAATCGATGTCGACTTCCAGCCCGACCTCTTTGATCAACTTCTCGACCCGCTTCCTAGACTCGTTCCTATCGATGAAACCCGACCGGGATGGCTCCGAACCCAGAATGATATTCTCCATGACAGTCAGATTGGGGACGAGCGTGAACGCCTGATGGACCATACCCAGACCCAGGGATATGGCGTCGGCAGAGTTCCTGATGCTTACCTTCTTGCCCTGCAATTCGATTGAGCCCGAATCCATATTGTAAAGCCCGTAAAGGACGCTCATGAGGGTGCTCTTGCCGGCCCCATTCTCGCCAAGTATACCCATCACTTCTCCCTCGTTCGCGTCAAAATCGGCCCCGTCTACAGCTACCACTCCTGGAAAGGATTTCCTGATTCCTGTCATGCGCAGCATCTGCTCAGTCAATTTCTCACACAAAAGAGGAGGAATAGGTGAGGGTCACTCACCTATCACTAGTTTCCTGAAGGACTGTAGTCTTCTGGGATGGTGATAGAGCCGTTGACGATGCCTTGGGTAATCTGCTGCATTACCTGCTTGGCAATTGGAGTGAGGAATGAGCTGGTGTATTGGAAGTTGGTCACCCCGACAGCGCCCTGAGCCAGACCAAGGAGGAACACCCCTTGCACATGGCAGGGTTGGTCTCCGGTGGAGCCACAGAGGTCTGTCTGTCCGTTGTAGAACGAGGGAGCGAACTTCGTTGGGTTAGACCATACGTTGCTGAAGTTCCCTTCCACAACCCACTTGATGACATCGAACACTCCCAGGTCGACCTTCTTGATCTCAGAGGTGAGGATGAAGGAAGGTGCTGTGAGGCTAGTCGCAGTTGTGTTCTGTTCAGCTGCTGTGAAGTACTGCTTGGTACCATAGTAGTCCTGGTTGGCATCGACACCTATCGCCCAGACCGGTGGTGCGGTGGAGTTGGACCAGTTCCAGCCTTGCGCCGTGTCATACTGGCCGATGGCGTTGAACGTTCCAATCCCGGTTCCGCCGGCCGCGGTGAAGATGATCTTGTCTCCCTTGGCGATCATCGCCTGCCCGTTGGAGAAGCCTCCTGGGACGTCGGCGAATCCTGCGAAGGTGGTCGAGTCGTAGACCTGGTCAAGGGTGTTGTTGTACTTCGACCCGGTGACCTTTGTCAGATACTGGTCTGCCCAGGCCGCGCCCGCCTTCCATCCGTTCCAG
>DATFYS010000093.1:0-5721 GCA_035314885.1 Nitrososphaerales archaeon
ATCGGACTCTCCACCGTCCCGGTCGCGTTGGCAACTGCGAGGATCTTCGCGATGAAGAGGGAAGCAGCGAGCTCTCCTGCGAGAGGGTAGGGAGCGCCGTGGAAATCGACGAGGACGTTCCCCCTGGTGAGTGTCCCGAAAGTCTGGTCGTCGACGGCCTCTAGGAGTTTCAGTAACCCGATGTGTCCCTTCAGTTTGTCAACGTAGAAGCCTCTGAACCCTTCTACCCCGCCGATGACGTTGTAGATCGCCGAAGGGCTGGCCATTCCTCCCTCCTTCGATGGCCCGTGCAACGCCGACATGATGATGGCCTCTTCCTCGGAAGAAAGGTCGAGGGTGGCAGCATAGGCGGCGGCCACCAGCTCGGCGTGCCATTCCTCAGGAGTCTCGAGCCTGAAGGAGTCGTAGAGGAATGAGCGGTAGTCGAAGGTCTCGAAATGTCCGGACAGTTTCTGGGCGAGGGTTCCTCCGAGGTCGAGGATGATCGGACGTCCGCCCGCGTCTCGGGCTGAGATAGCTGCGAGGGCGGCCATTTCGTTCGCCCTGGAGCCGAGGAGGAGGACTTTGCTCCCTGGACCCCCGATTTCCATGGAAGTCCTTCCGCCGAGCTGGCTGTGCCCGACCCAGAGACTCCGGACCGTTGACATACTGCCAAAGGACGAGTCTGGCTTAAAGACGATTGCTTACCTCAGGTCACTGACCTCAGGTCAGTATCGCCCGCACTACCGAAAGTTCTTAATCGCGGGGACTGCTCGTCGTGAATCGTGAGGACAATCTCGAAGGAAGAGCTGTCGAAGAAGCTAGGGTCGCCCGGCCTGGTCGTGGTGAATGTCCTGGCGGCGCCGGCATACGAGAAGATCAGGATAAAGGGTTCAATCTCGATTCCAAGAAACGAACTCGAAGGTGGAAGATGGATGGAGCTTGACAAGAGCAAGGAGATAGTGACTCACTGCTCCAGTTACGAGTGCGGCGCATCCAGGATGGCGGCTGAGTTCCTTGAGAACAAGGGGTACATCGCGGCCGCGTATGAGGGTGGAATCAAGGAATGGGCGGAGGCGGGGCTCCCCATGGAAGGGACGATCTCACCGCAGCAGTACCTCGTTGAGAAGTACGGTAGATCCGTCACCAAGTCAGTCTGAACTCCAAGCCTAAATAGCGTCAGGAGAAACTCGAAGGCATGAACAGGTGGTCCGTCCTGGGGGTGCTGATGATACTTGTAGGACTGGTCGTTCTATACCTGATGTGGGGGTTCATCGTCGACTTCCTCGAGACGGTTCTAAAGATCATCGCTGTGGTCATAGGAGTCCTGCTGATACTGGGCGGGGCTGCCGCTATAGCCTTCGGCGGACGGTGGAAGCGGAGGGCCATCTGGGGTCCTGCTCCCACCAACACATGAAAGTAATGTGAAAAATTCTAAATAGCCAGCGAGATTCGCCGAACCAGAATTGGCCGCCATCGAGGTCGATACGCTCGAGAAATCCTACGGCAACCTGAAGGCTGTTGACGGCATCTCCTTCACTGTTAATGAGGGCGAGGTATTCTCGCTTCTGGGACCGAACGGGGCCGGAAAGACAACAACAATCGAGGTCCTCGAAGGACTGAGAGACCTGGACAAAGGGAAGGTGAAGGTCCTGGGCTACGACCCATGGCACGACGGCTACGAGCTTCACAAGAAGATCGGGGTAATTCCTCAGGGGTTCAAGTTCCTCGACTATCCGACACCGAAGGAGGCAATCAACTACTACGGTACCTTGTTCGGTGTAAAGGTTGACGCCAACGAGCTGCTGAAGAGGGTCATCCTTGAGGACGCAGCCAACATCTGGTTCCAGAATCTGTCTGGGGGACAGAAACAGAAGCTAGGGATGGCGCTCTCCCTGGTGAACGACCCTAAGATGGTGTTCCTTGACGAGCCGACGACCGGGCTAGACCCCCAGGCGAGGAGGGCGGTCTGGGAGGTGATCAGGAAGCTGAAGGGAGAGGGGAGGACGGTGATGCTGACAACCCACTACCTGGAGGAGGCTGAAGAGCTGGCCGACAAGGTGGCAATAATGGATCACGGTCACATCGTGGCCATGGGAACGGTCTCCGACATAGAGGGGAAGTACGGATCTGGGCAGAAGCTTTCGGTCAAGGGGAACATGCAGCTTGTGACCTACCTGAAAGAGAACACACATCTGCAGCCGGAGTGGGATGTGAATGGCACTGTCTCCATCCATCTGAGGGACAAGGACGACGCCATTGTGGCCCTTGGCGCCATAGAGGAGTCAGGGGCGGACTGGCGTGACCTGGTGGTCAGGAGGGACAGTCTGGAGGACATCTTCCTGCGGTTGGTCGGGCCGGCAGGCAAGGAAGCGGAGGAGGGCAAGTAGCCATGGCGTTCAGCTCGAGGAGGATGCTTGCGGAGCTCAAGGTCTACGCAAGGGGGAACCTCAGGAGCAGGGAGGGGTTCTTCTTCACATTGATCTTCCCCATCATACTCATACTGCTCTTCGGGGCGATATTCTCGGGAGGGAGCGGGGGCCCGGCCACGGTCTATGTCCAGAACCACGACCAGGGGATTCAGGGGGTAAACATCGGGACCCAGTTCATCCATTCGCTGAACATGTCCTACGCGGAATCGGTCAACAGCACATTCCCCAACCATCAGAACATAGTGCCGGCATTGAAGCTCGTCGGGGTCCCTGCGGGAGACAACTTCACCCAGTACCTGTCTTCGCACTCGTCGTCCGACGGAATCGTCATCCCGTCTGACTTCAGCGTGGCCTACGTTGCTCATCAGAAGGTGAACCTGACGATCTATGGAAGTCCGACGTCCACCACGAGTGCCATCGTGTCAGGGATCACCCAGGCGTTCGTCAACGGATTCAACGTCTACGGGGCCACAGGGGTCCACGCCGTAGGGACCACCGCCAAGACAGCGGTCTCTTCCAGCTACAAGTACATCGACTTCCTGGTCCCCGGGCTGATAGGCTTCGCCGCACTTACCAGCCCCATGTTCGCCCTGGTGAACATCAGCTCCACCTACAGGCGTGACAAGATCTTCAAGCTGCTTTCCCTGACCCCGCTCACCAAGACTGAGTGGCTCCTCTCGAAGATCATCTGGTACATAGGGACGACGGTGGTCTCGTTCATCCTGATGTCTACGGTGGGGATCTTCCTTTTCGGGGCGCACATCACCTTCGGCTGGGGGCTGGGGCTGTTCCTGATCCTCGGACCCTTCTTCTTCGTCTCCCTGGGGATGCTCGTGGGGACGATTTCCAACAGCCCGGAGTCGGCCGCCGTAGTGGGGAACCTCGTCACATTCCCGATGATGTTCCTGTCGGGGACGTTCTTTCCGGTTCAGTCGATGCCCATGTGGCTCCAGGGGGTGGCCCATGTCCTTCCCCTCTTCTACATGATCGACGGACTGACCAACGTCATGATCTACAACAACTACGCCCCCGCCCTCTTCGATGCGGGTGTGATCTTCGTTCTCTGCATAGTCACATTCGCCCTAGCGGTCAGATTCTTTAGGTGGAGAGAGGACTAACAGGGATCGGGGGTTATGTCCCCGGCTGCAGTCCCAGCCCTTTCCTGTACTTGATGCTGGCTATCAGGTAGGCGAGTCTGTCGGCTTCCTCATTCTTGCCTTCGTTGCGCAGCACGACGACCATCCTCTCGTAGTAACCTATCGGCGTCTTTTCCGTGAACATCTCCTCCATTCCTATCCGCCTCCCGCGGGCTTGGTCAGCCCGCAGAGCTTGCAGACCCAGATCTTTGTCGGAGGTGGGCACATGCCGTCCCCGGTCCCCATGTGGTAGATAATCGTCTCCTCCCATTCATGCTTGCAGTTCTTCTGTCTGATCTTGGCGACGAGGTTCGAAGGCGTGGACGGCCCCCACGTGGTGAAGGAGGAAACGTCTACCCCTGCCCTCTTGCAGATCTCTATTGTGAAGTCCACGCAGTTGTACCACAGGACCCTGTAGCCCGGAGGTGTGCCTGGGGGTTTCCTGGTCCTTCCACCATCCTTGGTGACGGTCGACTCGGCCCAGGTCTTCGCCGCATTGAACCCTTCCTCGGTGATGGAGATGTAGATGTTCCCCTCCCCTGAGAGGCCTCCTCCATCGCCGCCGGTGGTGGTCCTCTTGGAAGCTACCACCTCTCCGTCGGTGTAGAAGACGTTCGCCCCTGCGGGCGCGAAGTCGTAGGTGTACTCGGTCACCTCTGTGCTGATCACCTTCCCGTCTTCGGTTACCGTCTTCGTCACCCGAAGGTCACCCCAGGCGTGCCCCGCTCCGCCCGTGTGTCCCGTGGCATCCGAATGCATGGACGCCTCGTAGGTGAAGACGGTCTTCAGCTCCTTCTTGGCCGCCACCGCGACGACCGGTGGGACCATGGGCGGCTGGTCTGGAGGCTTCTTCCCCCAAGGCAGGTTCCCGCTGTAGAAGAGCCAGCCGAACAAAAGCGCGAGCAACAGAACGACTCCAATCCCAAGGTAGTCGAAGATTCCCAGACCCCCTCCTCCTTCCGACGTGGTAGATTGGCTGCTGGTTGACGAGGCCGTGGAGACGGACGATGAAGACGTTACAGACGTTACCTCAGTACTTGTGGTGGGTGAGGAAGATGGGCTGGCGGTCGTCGATGTTGTTGTGGTGGTGGTCGTGGAAGAGGTCGACGTGGTCGATGTGGTGGACGACGTCGTCGAGGACTGAGGCGAGGTCGTGGTTGTCGTCGTAGAGGAGTTTCCTATTTCCGACTGTTCGTAGCCCTGGATGTAGCCGTCGTACTCGACGACGAAGAACTCCATGAGGAGGTGGTCGTAGATGATCAGCTGAGGGCCGTTGGGGGTGGTGAAGATGCCGACCAGCTCGTCAGTGAATGGGTCGACGAAGCTGGTGACTCCAATGCCGCCCGTGCCGTAGCTGCTGACGCCTATCAGCGGGTCGCCGGAGAAGGCGATGCCGTCGGGGGCGTAGCCGACGCTCAGGTTGGCCACTACCTTGTTGGTGGCCGGGTCGATGACAGCGACGGTAGATGCGATCGCTTCAGAGACGTAGACCTTGCCGAAACCGTAGGCGACAGCGAAGGGGCCGTTGGGGACCGTGATGTTCGCAACTACCTTGTTGGTCGAAAGGTCGACAACTGAGGTCTGATTGCCATAGCCCCCACCCTGGAAGTAATCCGCGACGTAGAGCCGGTTGTCCTTTGAGTCGTAGGCGACGAAGGCAGGGTACGATGACGGGACCGTTATGTTGGCAGTCACTGTCTCAGTCTGCGTATTGATGACCTTGACCTCACTTCCGCCAAGGGAGGTGGATCCGGTCACGAAGACCTCCCCGTTGCCGGGCGTGACTCCGTACGGGTAGAAGTTGGGGGTGGACACCTTCCCCATCACGCTATTGGTGACTCCGTCGATTATCACTACCCCGGTGTTGTTAGTGGCGTAGAGGTGACCGGTGGCGTTGTCGTAGGCGATGTACCTGAGGGTGCCGTGGGTGGTGATGTTCGCGACTATTGCGTTCGTCGATGGGTCGAAGACCAGCACGTAGCCGTTGTTGTTGGCTATGTACAGGTCATGGTTGGCGAAGTCAAGGGCGGCCCCCTGGGGGTGGCCGCTGAGCTTGACCTGGGGCGGTTGCTGAGCGAAGACGACCTTTGACCCGATCACCAGTACGGAAGAGGTGACGAGAACAACAATAACGGCAAGTGAAAGCCAGGTCGGGGCGGATTTCCTCGGCCTTT
>DATFYS010000094.1:0-5689 GCA_035314885.1 Nitrososphaerales archaeon
CTGCGACGACTGCGACAGGGTCAGGCTGACTGCCGACGGCAAGCTCCTCTCCTGCCTGTTCGACACGGACTATCACGACCTGGGGCACATAGTGAGGAACGGCGGGAGCGACGAAGAGCTTGCCGAGTCGATCCTGGCCCACGTCTGGAAGAAGCCTGAAGGTGTCGGGTACATGCCCTGGATCAAGGAAGGCTGGGAAAAACCCAGGAACATGAACGCCATTGGGGGGTAAGACAACGAACGTCAGAGTCCTATACTTCGCGGTGGCCCGGGAACTCGCATCGAAATCAGTCGAGACGTTCACCCTCTCAGAGGGTTCGTCTGTCGGGGACCTTGCGAAGGAGGTCCAGAAAACTCATCCGGCACTAAAGACGCTCCGGAACTCAGCCAAGTTCTCTGTCAATCTGGCCGTCGTCGATGACAGCACGATTCTGAAAAATGGGGACGAGGTGGGAGTCCTTCCTCCCGTTGCAGGAGGCTAGATCATGAGCAGAACGCGCATGATAACAGCTTCAGTCATCGACCCCTCCAAGGTCCTCCGCTCGGTACAAGACAGATCTGCTGGGGGGACAGTCATGTTCGTGGGGACCATAAGGAACCAGAACGAAGGAAAACCAGTCACTGGTCTCAGGTACGACGTCTACAGGACCATGGCCGAGAAGAAGATGCAGGAGATAGAGTCCAAGGTGAGGTCGAAGTGGCCCGTGAAGAAGATGACCATGGTCCACCGCTACGGGAGCCTGAAAGTGGGGGAGGTCAGCGTGGCCGTCGCCGTATCCTGCGAGCACAGGGCGCAGGCATTCGAAGCTTGCCGGTTCGCCATCGACGCCATCAAGCGGACGGTCCCGCTCTGGAAGAAGGAGATGTCTAAAGGCCGTAAGGAGAAATGGGTGGAAGGGACGCTCCTCGAAACCTAGGACTAGCTAGGCGAAAGAGAACCCCGGCATCAGTTTGACTTCGACCTTTTCTCCTGCCTGAATCTTGGTTACCTCCTCCGGGACGACGACGAACCCATTGGCTTTCGTCAGTACCGACATGGATTCCGTATCCCCGACTATGGGCTCTGCCACCTCCCCCTGAACCCTGACGTACAAGACCTTGGTGAACCCCGAGAAGTGCTCCCTCGCATTCCATCCGCCTTTCATGTGGGCCGAAGTCTTCAGGAGGCTTCCCTTCCCTCCAGTCAGGAGGTCGATTGTTGGAACCCCGAAAAGTAGGAAGGCGTTCATGGCACCTTGTATCGGCCCGGGCATCATCAGGATGGGCTTCCCCTTTACGACAGCAAATCCGGCAACCCTCCCCCTATCCATCCTGATGCCATGGTGGCTCACATCCGGATGCAGCCGGGAAACGGCCTCCCCAACGACATCACGTTTCCCGACCGAAGTTCCTCCCAGGGTGAGGACGAAGCCGCTCCGCTTCAGCGCCCGCCTTAACTTCCCCAGGACCTGGCTGGGAACGTCTTCCGCGATCCCCTCGTCGACCGCCTCACATCCGAGGACCTTCACCAGTTCATAGAATATCGACGAATGACTGTTTCTGATCTTTCCCTTCTTCGGGGCTGAATCCGTAAGCTCGCTTCCGGTCGCCAGGATGCTGACCTTCGGCTTCGCGTAAACCTTGGTCCGGACCATCCCGACGCTAAGACATCGTCCTACGTCCTGTGCCCTGATCCACTCCCCCTTCCGGAGGATTTCTTCGCCTTTTCGAATGTCGTGTCCACGACCGAACACCCACCGTCCTCTTTCAGGGGCGAAGGCGACCGACACCCGCGCTCCTTTCACCGTCGCCTGTTCGGCTGGAATGACCGAGTCCGCTCCTTCCGGCAAAGGAGCTCCTGTCGCCACTTTGGCGGCCTCACCATGACCAATCTTCAGGCTAGTTTTGGAAATAGGACCAATCTCTCCCACTATCTTCAACCCGACTGGAGCTGCCTGACCTGCCCCCTGGAGGTCGGCAGCGATGACTGCGAAGCCGTCCATGTGCGATGTCGCCTGGCTCGGAATGTCCAGAGGGGACAGGACGTCTTCCGAGGCGACCCTTCCATACGATTGCTTCGGACTGACGCTTTCTGTTTCGCGCCTGACCCTGATTTTGGCCGTGACCTCTCTGAGAACCTTCTCGACCCCTTCGTAGTCTTCGATGCGAGAGGCCATCAGAGCCGGACCTCGGCTGAATGAGTTATACCCTTCGCCCAGCCCGGTGTCAGCCTACTACCTGGAGAGGGATCGTCACGTATCCGGTAGCCCCGTTGGGGAAGGTAGGTGTCGATGCCGAAGTCTGGACCTGGCCTCCTCCGTCCGTAGCCTTGGCAATCACCTGATAGGAGCCGGTCCCCGATGGCTTCCACTCGTAAGCCCAAAGAGCCCAGGTCCGGTTTGAAAGTGGCTGCTTGAGCTGGGCCTCCTGCCAGGTGCTCCCGTTGTCGAAGCTGAGCTCCACCTTCGAGATCCCTCGTTCTCCTGCGAAGGCGTAGCCGGCTACGATGATGGACCCGCTGTTCTGCGACAGGCTGACCTGGCCCGCTCTAGGGAGAGCGATGAACGCCTCGGTGAATATGGTCCCGTCGTTTGACCACCCTCTCGTCTGCCAGTATCCCTGGTAGACGTCTCCGATTACGGATATCCGCTTGATCCACTTCGCGCTCATCATCCCGTAGAGCCCCGGAATCACGGCCCGCAACGGGAAGCCGTGGTTCACCGGGAGGGTCTGACCGTTCATGTTGTACGCCAGTATGCTGTCGGCCATCAACGCCTTGGCTATGGGAATGCCGACGCTGTACCCGTCCACGGAGTAGAAGACAACGTAGGCGGAACTCAGTTGCGTCCCGCCGGCGTCGGCCAGGAGATCTGAGATCTTGACCCCATCCCACTTGGCGTTGCTGATCAGATTTCCGTTAAGCTCGTTGCTGACGCACTCGAACGTACTGTACTGGCCCGTGTGGGGAAGCGCCTGGATGTCCTGAAGGGAGTAGCGCTTGCCGTTGTTCACCATCCCATCGACCTGGAGCGACCAACTTGTAGCATCGACGGCCGGGTCGATTATGTCGATGGCCACCCTGTAGAAGTCGTTGTTGGGGGTCACCTCGGAATCGACCAGCGAGGCGAGCCGCGGATCCCGGAATATCGCCGGGGCATCCTGCAGGTCGATTGCCTGTCCGCCACCCGAGGGGGTGATCTGAGAAGAGAAGAGCCCGCTGATGCTTGTGAACCCGACTATGGCTCCTACCAGCGCCAAGATGCCGATCCCTCCCTTCTCGATGAACTCTCTCCTACTGGCGCCTGTCGGCCTGAGCTGGCGTCTCACGATGGTGGGCTTGGAGGACAGGGGACTGTAACCCAGAGAAAGGGCCCAGGCGAAGATCGCCTGGACGAGCAAAAGGGCGAATGGGAAGACCCAGATCATGGATGCCGATGCGAAGGGGGAGGTTATCCCGAAGAACGAGTCACCGACCAAGGGAAAAAGGACCAGACCGAACAGCAACCACGGGACGATCCCCAACGCTAGCAGGCTCTCGAACTTGCCCAACCCACGGGCGGTCAGCATCTTCACCGCGTACCTGTCGAACAGCACCCCCAGTATCCCATAGACCATTGCAGCAATCAGTGACGCGACGAGGAGTCCAATCTGCCCTGCAAAATCTCCGAACTGCTGCACCATGGGCTCCTCCACCGAGGCAGGGATCACCGTGAGAAACGCGCTCAGCGCAGACTCAGGAGGATAGGCAGTCAGCCCGCCTAGGCGGAGCAAGAGGTTGAACCCCAGGGCCAAGAAACCCGCGACTGACGCGGAGAGGAATACTGCCAGGGCCCTTCTCAGCTGTTACTAACCTCCTGTGTGACGTGTATGCGCGCGTGATATGAAGGCTGTGCTCGCGTTTCTGGGAATCTCAATGGAGCGTTGCAGTAGCTACCACCGTCGCGTTTGCCATCTGCATCCCCGGCAGGTACACTATCTGGATCTTCTCGAAGCTTGTGAAGGGGTTCTGCATCAGGACGATGAAGAAGTTGCCAACTCCCTGGCTGTTGGTCTCGAACTCGGATGCGGTGGCGTTGGGCCCGATGGGGATCACTGACATGGACCCTGACGATTCCTGGGCCTCGATGATGTAGTCACTTCCCATCGCCTGGGTGTTCTCAAGTCCTTCGGCGTGGACCGCGACTGCGTAGTCGCCTGATCCGGCAGGCTGAATCAGGAGCCAGGCCGTGTGCATCATCTGCCCTGTCACCGGTGTGAATTGAATGGCGCTCCCGGTCATCGTCTCGGTCATCCCTGTCGTCGTGGTCTCGGTCATGTTTTCGGTCGTCGTGTGCGTCGTCGAGGCCGACGTCAGGTACAGGCTGAAACCGATCCCGGCGATGATCAGCAGGACGATGGACGTCCCGGCGAAGACGGTGTTGGACACCCCTCTGCGAACGAGCATTTGCTAGCCGAGGATTCCATTTCGTATTTAGTGGTAATTCTAATTTGATACCGAATGTGTTGTAATTCTGTTGGTAATTTGCGACCCTAGAGCCTCAGTTGCTTCGTCACCGCCTCGAAGAGGTCGAAGTGCGCTTCAAGCCAGGGGCTCAGGAAGTAGGTCATCCCGTACCGCTCCCCGGCTGTGGTCACCAACGCGTTGCGCTTCAGGACCGTGACATGATGCTGAACTAGGTTGTACTGAAAGCCCAGATCCTGAGACAGCTGGTGAAGGTTCCTGGGGCGTTCCCTGATCGCCCTGATGATTGTTGCCCTGTTCTCGCCGCCCCGCGTTCCCCCGAGAAGATACCAGAGCAGTCTACGCAGTTCAGGATCGTCGGCCAACTAGGGTTTCGCCCGGTTGGCTTGGTTAATAGATTTCCAACAAGAGTTAAACGCCGATATGCGCCCTGATGCAAATCAACAATGGAACTCCTCATGGAGCTGGCGATAGGGCTGGCAAGCGTCAACTCCATCATCCTGCTGGCTCTCATCTATCTTTATGCGAAGATCTCGTTGAGGACTCATGCGGCCTACTCAATCGGCCTCGTATTCTTCGCAAGTCTGCTCTTGGTGCATAACATGCTCACTGCCCTGGCCTATGGGACGATGTCTCCCCTTTTCGGATTGGACGCATTGCCGTACCTCTCGGCGATGGGCGGAGCAGAGCTCGCCGGGCTTCTGGTGCTGCTGCGTATAACCCTGTGAGGGAAAGGGTAAGGAATGCAAACGGGATTTTCGGGGATCCGTCACGCCACATGGGTGGTCGGGGTCCTCCTGGGTTTCGCCGGAGCCGTTCTTGATTTCTATGCCGGCTATCTGATTCTAGCCCAATCGAATATGATCAATGATATGGGAATCTTCACAGGATACACCTCCACAGGACTTGCCTGGGGAATCGGCGTGGTCTCTCTCGGCGTTGTGCTGGCCGTCACATCCCTGGCCTCCATGCTTCCCAGCCGGATGAACAGGATGGGCGACTTCGGCGTTCTGATGATCGTGTATGGGTTCGCCATGCTGTTCATAGGAGGTTCGATGTACCTGGGGCTCACTGCGATGATGACTGGAGCTGTCTTTCCCGCCTCCGCCATGCTGGCGCTTGGAATCCTGATGATAGCAAACGGTGCCCTGATGCGGTTCTCCCCAAGTCCTTAAGTGATGTTGCAGGTCGCGGCGGTTCACCGGAAGTGAATTCTTGAAGAGATCGAAGGGCATCTCCACAGCGGCC
>DATFYS010000095.1:0-11213 GCA_035314885.1 Nitrososphaerales archaeon
CTGTAAAGGTGGCCGAAGTCAAGGAGATCTACTATCAAGCGGAGGGAAGAACCGCCATGCAAGTGACAGAGGACCTGCTGAAGAAAGCTGGCGACCCGAACCTGGCTGGTAAGATAGTCCTGCTGACGGTCGAAGGTCAGCTTGGCACGGGGAAGACCTCGGACATAGGGTTCCAGGCCATCCGGAGGCGGTTCGCCGATACCAAGCCTATGATCATGCTCCCGAACTTCAGTAGGCTTTCATCGAGGGAACTTGCCATACCTCCGACCCCGCCCAGGGGGCTGCATGTCGTCGAGCGCGAGCTCTTCGAGAGGGGGATAGCCGGTTTGAAGACCGAGGAGGCGACCCTCAGAGGCGAGAAGGGAGTGGCAGTGGCGGTAGAGCTGCTGCAAACGCTCAAGGAGCCCAAGAAGGAGAACGAGAACAGGTCCGAGTTCGAAGACAGGACGGCTCAGGCAGGGCTGGGGATACTCGGTCTGAAGGAGAGTTGAGTTGCTCGTCAGGAGCGTGACTCTCAGGAACATCAGAAGCTACAGCGACGGAGAGGAGGTGAAGGTCGACCTCCCTGAGGGAATCGTCTTGTTCGAGGGAGACATCGGCTCTGGGAAGTCCACACTGCTCTACGCCCTGGAGTTCGCCCTCTTCGGGTTCAGCGACATGAAAGGGGAGCACCTCCTCAGCGAGGGGAAGAAAGAGGGGCGCGTCTCCGTGGTCATCGAGGCCGGCGGGAAAGAATACACCATCGAACGGAGGCTGAGGGCACGAGGGGACGACGTCTCCCAGGATGACTGCATCATCAAAGGTGACGGAACGATGGAGAGACTGTCGCCCAGCGACCTCAAGGAACGGGTCGTTTCGATCCTGGGATTCAACGAACCGACTCATCCGAGGGCAGAGAGCCTGGTCTATCGGTATGCCGTCTTCACCCCCCAGGAGCAGATGAAAGAGATCCTGACGCGGAACCCGGAGGACAGACTCCACGTCATCAGGAGGGTCCTGGGCGCCCAGAGCTACCAGGTGGCCAGCGAGAACTCCACCCTCATTGAGAGAAGGCTTAGCAAGATGGCCTACGGTCTACGAAAAGCGAGCGAAGACCTAGCCGATAAGAAACAGGAGTTGAAGCTCCTCTCTGAAACCGAGTCCCATCTGCGGAGTACAATCCCGCGTCTAGAGTCGGATGCGAAGGCGGCCGAAAAGAAGGTGGCCGAACTGGAGGACCAACGGAAGGAGGAGCTGAAGAAACAAGACGCACTCAGCAGGCTCGCCGGGAGAATCGAACCCCTGCGAGAGAGCGTCGAAGAGCTGCAGAAACTGATTGAGGGAAACAAAGAGGAGATGGGCCGGCTGGAAACTGAGCTGGCGACCGACGTCGTCCCAATCATCAAGCGCTTCGAATCGGTTGACAAACCAAAGCTCACGGTTCGGGAACTGACTTCGAGGAGCAACTCCCTGGGCCGGAAGCTCGCAGGTCTGGAGGCCTCAAAGGAAACCCTTGCATCTGAGGCTGCAAAGACCCAGGAACTTGTTTCGAAGGGAGTATGCCCGACCTGCGGACAGCCCCTCCCGCACGACTTCTCCCGCCGCTCTGAGCATGTTGAGGTCGAGATCAAGAAGCTGCACAAGGAGATCGAGGCCATAAGCGCCGAAGCTTCAGCGACCACAACAATGTTGGAGGAGGCTGTCGAATACGACGAGCTGGAGAAAGACTATGTCAGGGCGGCGAAGGAAAGAGCTCGGACTCACAGAGAAATCGAGTCGCTGAGCAGGAAGATCGACGCTGCCGAAGACCGCCTAAAGACGCAGAGGGCCGAGCTATCCAAAGCAGAAGCCAAAGGTGGCGACCTGGATTCACTCTTGAAGCAGATAGAGGCCGTTGAGTCAGAGCTTCGAACCACTCGAACGTCAGAGAGGAGCGCCAGGGACAAGTTGAGGACAGCCCAGGCAGAGATGGCTGACGCTGCAGCTGCCATCGAGCGCCTGTCCGCAGAGCTGGCAAAGAAGGAAAAGGATGCAGCAGAGGCCCACAAGCTGGCGAACCACGAAGACTGGCTCGCAGGGTTCTTCAGGCCCACCGTGGAGCAGATCGAAAGGCAGGCCCTCACCGAAGCCGCCGCCAGATTCAACGAGCACTTCCAGCGTTTCTTCACCACACTAGTGGACGACCCCGACATGGTTGTCAGGGTCAGGGAGGACTTCTCTCCTGTCTTCGAGAGGGAAGGATACGACCAGGACTACGAGGCGCTCAGCGGAGGGGAGCGCACCAGCATGGCACTGGCCTACAGGTTCGCGCTGAACGCCGTCATTCGCGACAGCATGTCCAGCCAGCCGGAGCTTGTCGTCCTGGACGAACCCACCGACGGGTTCAGCAAGGAGCAGGTCTACAAGATGAGGAGCCTTCTGGAGGAGCTAGACTCGAGGCAGGTCATCATGGTATCTCACGAGAAGGAGCTCGAGTCCATGGCCGACCACATATTCAGGGTGGAGAAGGTCAACGGAGCTTCCAGGGTCTCCAAGATGAGTCCCTGACCGGAGCGGTTTATCCGAAGTTCTTGGAACCCTGGTTCTCCTGAGGAACGCGGGTTCTTTTTCTGACCGCTACCAGAGTCAGGATCACAATCACCGTGGTCTGAAGGGCGACTACCACCAGGTAGCTGGGGGAGATCGCCAGGGAGCCGCCACCCCCGGAGCTGCTGCTCGCCGTGGTCGTAGTTGAGCTAGCGTCCGAGATCACAGTGACCATGTCAGCGGTGGGGTTCGTCACGAAAAGTTCTCCTTTTGCCGGGTCGTAGGCAATCGCGAACGGGCCGGGTCCCGCCGGCTTCGTCCCGACCACCGCATCGGTGGAGTCCGAGATGATGGAGGTACTGTTGGACTGCGTGTTCACGACAAAGACCTCGCCTTTTGCCGAGTCATAGACTGCTGTGCCCGCGTCTGCCAGGGCTATGGTGCTGACCACCGCATTGCTCGCGTCGGAGATGACAGAGACGCTGCCGGTGGTGGTCGTGCTGCCGGAGCTGGCGGCGAAGATCTCGCCCTTGGCAGGGTCATAGGCGAGGCCGCCGGGGAATGGTCCCACGGAGGTGGTTGCGACGACCGAATTGCTGGTGTCAGATATGACCACGATTGCTCCGGTCGCAGTGTTGGAAGCGCTGACATCGGACGGGATCGCCCCGTCTTCGGCCACGAAGACCTCCCCCTTTGCTGGGTCATAGGTGATGGCATTCGGGAAGTCCCCAAGCGGAATGGTCGCGACGACCGAATTCGTCGTGTCCGACACGACAGAGACGAAGCCTGCGCTTGCGTCGTATTGCCCGCTGATCGTGGTGGCTCCCTGGTTGGCCACAAATATCTCGCCCTTGGCCGAGTCGTAGGTGAGGCTGACTGGATATCCTCCAATGCCATTGTTCAGAGAGTCGTTTCCGAGGTCTATCGTGGTTACCACCGCGTTCGTCGCGTCCGAGATGACGGTGAGGCAATTGCCGTATAGGTTGGATACGAAGACCTCTCCCTTGCCAGAGTCGTAGGCGACGTACTGCGGACTCGGGGAAAGATGGAACCCCGGATTATTGAGCCCGGGCACGTCGATGAGGCTGACGACCGAGTCCGTCGCATCGGATACGACCGCAACGTTCGGGCCCGAGAAGTCCGCCACGAACACCTCACCCTTCGCCGAGTCGTATGCGAGGCCCACAGGGTCCAATCCGACGCCAACGACCCCAGGGCCGCTCGTACCCAGGGAACTGATGTAGGAGAAGGTCGTGCAGGTGACGTTGAGCTGCTGGCCGAGCGACCCCTGGGTGAAGCAAGATGAGCTGGCGGTGACCGAAGAGGTCGTCGACGACGTGGCCGGGGATGAGGTGGACGACACGGTGGTCGCCGTCGCACCAACCGAGATGACCGCCACCGTGTTTACCTGGTCGCTCCCCACGAACACCTCTCCCTTGCCGGGGTCGAAGGCAAGGACGGTGGGGGTGATGCCCGTGTTGACATTTGTTGTAACTTGGTCGGTTGCGTCACTTACGACCGTGACCGAGGTGGCACTTGTCGTGATGTTGCCCTGGTCAGCCACGAACATCTGGCCCGTGGACGGGTCATAGGCGATCTCCGAAGGCCCGAGGAAGCCGTTTATTGTCGCGACGACCTTGTCCGAAGCGTCACTGATGACAGTTACCGTACCGCTCCCGTAGTTCGACACGAAAACTTCGCCCTTGGCCGAGTCGTAGGCTATGCCCGACGGGCTCGACCCCACACTCACGGTCGCGACGACCGAGTTGTTCGAGTCTGAGATCACTGACACGGAACCGGCCCCGAAGTTCGAGACAAACACCTCTCCCGCTCCGGAATCATATGCGATGCCGCGGGGGAAGTTCCCGACAGATATCGTCGCCAGGACCGCGTTGGACGAGTCAGATATGACTGATACTTCGCCTGCTGTCCTCGTGTTCCCGCTCGCCACGAAGATCTCGCCCTTCGCCGAATCATAGGCCACCGCTTCCGGGTAGGCTCCCACGGTGGTATTCGCCACAATCTTGTTGGTCGAGTCGGAGACCACCGATACCTCATTGGCGCCATAGCCAGCCACGAAGAGCTCGCCTTTGGCCCCGTCGTAGGCAATGCCGACCGGCTCATAGTTCTGCTCCAGAGAGACGGTCGCGACCTGGGCATTGTTGGAATCTGAAAAGACCGTGACAGTGTCGTTGAAGAAGTGAGTCACGAACAACTCGCCCTTGGCGGAATCGTAGGCCAGACCATATGCGGTCCCCCCCGAATTGAATGACGTGGCCACTGCCTGGGCGCGTGCGAACGGCTGAACCGAAGAAGCAAGAATCAGCAGAGCGAGCAGGAACATGGTTGCTGCGATGGAGCCTCGATGCTGATTTGCCACGCCGATTATTTTTGCCGGCAAGCGGAGTCGTCTTAAGGCTTAGCTTCCTCGGTCAGACGCAAGGCGTAGTCCCGAACTTTGGCTTTCTCCAAAATGAGCCCCTGACGGGGAGAGGCTTGCTCCCCCCGCCTGGGTCCTACGACGCGTCCCGGCCATAGTCCTCCTCCTGTTCTAGGCGGGATTCAGCTCAGCGGCCTACCCTGGTCTCCTACAGGCCTTTCATCGACCACGTTTGGCCTTGCTCCGCGCGGGTCAGCCGTTTCATCCCGGTCCCCACCGACCTCAAGGTCGCCCCATCATCGCCCACGACGGGGTGGGTGTCGTTTCTGTTCCGTTGCCGACCCTCTCGGGCCGCGCTTCTCAGCGCCGCGCGTCCTGCTGTGAGGGAGGAACTTCCCCAGGAGGTCCCCGTGGCCCGCCCACCGGCTCGCGTCATTTGGTGTCTCCAACCATCGGCAATTAACCGTTTCCCGGTCGAAAGGTTTAGCACACGATACCGGAAGAAGGACCCAGTGGTCACCTGGGGGGAGTTCGAGAAATCATCACCCGAGATGGCCCGCTTCGGCGCTCAGCGGATGTCTGAGAGGGTGATGTACATCGGTACCGTTCGCAAGGACGGGTATCCGAGGGTCCATCCGTTCACCCCCTTCCTCAGCGCTGGCCGTCTGTTTGCTTTCATGTATCCGACCTCTCCGAAGGCCCACGACCTCCTCAGGGACGGACGCTACGTGATCCACTCCCTGGTCAAGGACTGGAACGGGTCGGACGGAGAGTTCATGATCACCGGGAGGGCGATCTCAGTCGAGGATCAAGAGACACTCGCAGTCGCAGCCGCGGGCTGCCCCTACACGCCATCGGGGAAGTACGTCTGCTTCGAGTTCCTGGTGGAGGAGTGCATGACAAATCACTACGTGGACGGCAAGCCTCAGCTGGTCCGCTGGAAGGACCCTTCCCTGGGCTCGAAGAGATGAGGGAAGTATTCCCTCTCGGCCTGTAGTACCTTCCCTTCTGTCCTAGCTGTCCTGTACGACTCCAGGGGTTCCTTGTTCAGCGTCTCGAACGTGGGCCCCCATTTGAAAATCGACAGGTACTGCTCCGCCTCCTTGACCTCATCGAGGATGTACATCGTGGCCGCCACCGCCTCCAGAGAGCTCAGGACCCCCGCCTTCGAGTAATTGGTCGGGTTCCCAGCCAACAGAATCGGCAGCCGTCTGTGCTTGCCCCCCAGCTTCCTGAAGAAGACCTCCTTCGCCTGGTTCCAGGAGCAGTCCACCACAAGCACCGCTTTCGCCCCTTTGTCCGGCGGAGAAAGGACCCTTTTCGCGTATGGGTTGAGAACGATCACAGAGTCGGACGCATGGAACTTCCTGCTGACCCCCCTGGCGAGGTCCATGTGCACCATCTTCCGCGCGGTACACTTCGTGGGGTCGTCCTGACCCATTTCCAGAGCGAATACTCCGAGCAAGTTCGGCTAGGCCCTTCGGGGCTCCCTTATGGTGATGTCGGTGGTGCTAACGAGGCCGATTCCCTTCACCCCGACGTAGCCTCTGTCTCTACCCAGAATTCGGCGGATTGTCTCCTTTGAATATTGGGGATACTTGGCCATCAGGTCCAACAAACTCCTGCCTTCGGCAAAGTGTTCTTCACGGATTTCTACGTAGTCTGTAGAGGTGACCTTTGCTCTGAATCTTCCAAAGGCGTCTCTTAGTCTCGCGATCTTCCTCTCCCTCGTGATCCGCTTTCCTTCAGTAATGGTGTATGGGATGTCGAGAGTGACCTTCCTGTCGCGCCTCTCCCTACGACCTGCCTCGACCTCTTCACGAAATACCGCAAGCAACGCGTTGCCTGTGGACTTGCCTTCGTAATACTGTATGGCGGCCAACGTCTCGTTTGACTTCTTGCAAAGGAAGGGCAGCATAGCTTTGAGAGTCTTCTTCACTGAATTGAACTCACTTACGACCACGATGTTAGCTGTCCCCTTGGATGTCTTCAGAATGTTGCTCGTCCTAATTCCTTGCCTGTGAAGGAAATCCCTGATGTTCGCGATTTGATCGATTGATTGGTCAGTGAAGATAAGTGATAGGCCCAGTCTGTAGGGCCTGTTGGAAACATCAGATGTTGCAATCGTTCCATCGCCGTCGAAATAGCCCGCCACCTGTCTCCAAGAGGTGTAAGGCCTCACAAGCGAATAATGCCAATCTGAACTTAAGGAGCAACGGTTAATACCACTAGTTTGGAATAGAACGACGAGAGGCAGAGAGAATCCCGCAAGCTTTTGTTTTAGTCAACGCAGATTTAGGGGCTGAAGAGGACCTACTCAAGAAGCTCAGAGCGGTCCCCAACGTCAAGGAGGTCTACGTTGTCTATGGGGTCTACGACATCGTCGCCCGGGTCGAGGCAGACAGCATGGAGAAGGTCAAGGAGACCATCACCTGGAACATCCGCCGCCTCGAAAAGGTGAGGAGCACCCTCACCATGATCGTCGTCGAAGCATAGCGGCCTTCCACGTTCAAATATCGAACCCCCGCGAACCTCCCCATGCGTTTTCTCGTCGGGCTGGACGACACCGACTCGTCGCGCGGGTTCTGCACAACCTATCTCGCCTACAGGATCGCCGCCGACCTGCGCCCCGATGTCAAGGTCCTCCCGTATCCTCGACTTGTCAGGCTGAACCCGAACATCCCTTTCAAGACGAGAGGGAACGCGGCCGTCTGTCTGTCCATTGAGGCGAGAGACCCCGACCAGGCATTCGAACTTGTGAGCAGCAAGGTGGTCGAGCTTTCAGACGTGGCGGGTGGTGCAAACACAGGAATGGTCTTCCTGGAGGATTTCAATCCCCTGAGCGTCTTCAGAGAGCTTTACCAAGAGGCACTGACCGGTCTTGTCAGCCCCCACCGGGTCCGCCGCATGCTGAAGGCGAACGGGGTCAGAACCCTCGAGCTCGGCAACGGCATGGGGATAGTCGGCGCCACCAGCTCCCTGGGTTTCGACGAGCGTTTCGACCACACCTACGAGCTGATCTCATACCGGAGGGCCAGAGCCTGGGGTTCGAGGCGCATCATCGATTCCTCTTCGGTGAGGAAGATGGACGCCGCCACCTTCCCGAACACGTTCAACAACTACGACTACCAGAAGAGGAAGGTCCTCATCGCTCCCCACGGCCCAGACCCCGTCTTCGTCGGAATCAGGGGCGATTCTCCTTCGACGGTCCTCCGGGCTCTCCGAATGGTGGAGTTTGACGAGGAACTGCAAGGGCACATGATCTACGCCTCCAACCAGCACACAGAAGCGCATCTCCAGAAGAAACTGGACTGGAAGGTCTTCTCTTCCGGCTGGATCGAAGGGACGGTGGTCGATGTTGAGATTGGGGCAGGCGGGCACACTTACTTCACCCTGCAGGCCCCAGGAGGAAAACGCCGGGTGGCCGCCTACGAGCCTACCGGCGACCTGAGGAGGACCTGTCGGCTCCTCAGGCCAGGCGACAGAGTGAGAGCATACGGGGGGGTCAGGAGGCCGTCGTCACGACATCCGAGCATCCTGAACCTCGAGAAACTGGAGGTCGTCCGCCTCGCAGGCACCAATAGGGTGCTGGTGAAAGGGACCTACATCGCGTCCCCGCGCGCGAACAGGCATCTGACTAAGCCTCTGATCAGGCATGGTCGTGAAGTATTCGGACCTTCTCCGCCGATTGACGGCTGGCTGGCAACAGCTAGATCTGAGCGAGCGCTCGCCCGAAGTCGTTGACCAGGTCCTCGGCGTCCTCGATCCCCACGGAGACCCTCACTAGGGTGTCCGGAATGCCGGTGGCGGCCCTCTCCTTCGCCGTCATCTGGGTGTGGGTCATCAGAGCAGGTTGAGACACGAGGGTCTCGACCCCGCCGAGGCTCGCCGCCAGGGTCGCCACTTTCAGTGACTCGGTGAAGTGCATTGCATCTTTCGTGGAGCCCCTGACTTCGAAGCTGAGCATGCCTCCGAATCCCTTCATCTGCTTCCTGGCGAGAGCATGCTGCGGGTGCGTCTTCAGGCCGGGGTAGTTCACCTTGGAGACCTTCTTGTGGCCTGCGAGGTACTCAGCGAGGACCAGAGCGGCGGCGTTCTGCTGCCTCACCCTGATTGCCATGGTCTTCATCCCGCGCAGGATGAGCCAGGCCGGGAACGGGTCCAGGGTCCCTCCGAAGTCCCTCCGCATCATCTTGATCCGGTGCGCCCTGTTCCTATTCGCAACCGCAGCCCCGGCTATCAGGTCGGCGTGCCCGTTGAGGTACTTCGTAGCGCTGTGAAGGACGACGTCGGCGCCGAGCTTGAGGGGGGTCTGGTTGATGGGCGACGCGAAGGTGTTGTCGACCATCAGGAGGGCGCCGTTGTCGTGCGCCAGCTTCGACGCCTTCGCGATGTCCACCAGCTTCAGGGTCGGATTGGTGGGGGTTTCGATGTAAACGATCGAGGTGGTCTTTCTGATTCCGCTCTGCAAGGCGCCCGGGTCCGCGGTTTCCACCAGGTCAGTTTCAATCCCCAGATCCGGCAGGATATCATGAAGAAGGGCGTAGGTCCCTCCGTAGAGGTCGCGTATTCCGAGGACGTGGTCACCTTTCCTTATGAAGGAGAAAATGGAAGTCGAAATCGCCGCCATGCCAGAAGAAAACGCGCCGGCGTCACCTCCATGCTCGAAAGCCGCTAATTTGTTCTCAAGCGTGACGACGGTCGGGTTGTCCCATCTCGAGTAGGTGTACCCTTTCCCCCTGGCGACGGCAGGGGTAACGTCCGCCGCTTTGGAGAAGCCGAACGTGGACGTTTCGAAAATCGGCGTGATCAGTGCGCCAGTCGTCCTGTCGAACGGCTCAGCCTCGTGCACTGACCTCGTGGAGTCGCCCGTCAAGTGCGTCCTTCCCCATCGGCCTGTGTAAATACGTAGCGAATCTGGGGATTGTTGATAAGCAACCCGGCCAGGACGCTAATCATGGGTTCCGGGGCGCTCATCAAGGTCCCGCTATACACCCTTGTCGAGTACATGGGGATGGGGGATGCCCCCTCGGCCCTGCAGAGGGCCGGGCTCGGACCCGCCCTGGGCAACCTGATAACCGAAAGAGACGTCATCCTGCCTCGGCTGATGAAAGACTTCACCGAGGGAAAGGTGAAGAACCTCACACATTTCAGGAATGCCACCACTCAGATCTACGGCGCCGCGAAGTCCGTCCAGGCCGAGCCGGCCTTCGTCATAGGGGGCGAGTGCTCGATTGCAGTCGGCATACTCGCCGGGCTGGCAGAAGTCTTTGGGGGCAAGCCTGGCATGCTTTGGATGGACGCCCACGGTGACTTCAACACACCGGAAACGTCACCGTCTGGCTACATCGGGGGGATGTGCCTCGCCATGGCCTGCGGCAGGGGCCCGGTACTGGGCCTGGGGTCCGGGGGGAACCGTCCCCTTCTAGAGGAGGAGCGCTTGGTTCACGTCGGTTCGAGGGCGCTCGACCCTCCTGAGGCCGCCGTGCTCAACACATCTCCGGCAAGGCTCTTCACCACCCAGGAAGTCAGGAAGAAGGGAGCGGCCGAAGTGGCCCGGCAGGCGGCCAGGCTCCTTGAAGACAGGACAGACTGGATAATGTGCCACCTCGACCTGGATGTCATCGACCCGAGGGTGATCCCGGCTGTCAACTACCCGACCCCCGGAGGACTTACCCTGGCGGAGGCTGCGACCATGATCAGGACCCTGATGGGGACAAAGAAGGCGAAGGTCCTCGAAATCACGTCCTACAACCCGTCCAACGACAAGGACGGCTCGTCAGCGAGAAGAATCATCGACCTGGTCAAGGCTGTCATCAGGTAAGCATCCTTCAGGACGGTTCAGAAGTAGCGAGGGGATGATATCTCGGTTTCAGTCAAATTGCGCGACATCGCATAGGCGAACCGGGATGTTCAGTTGGCGTCAAATACGAAACCCAAATTGGGGAACACGGGCCAAGCAGAGACAGCGAATCCGCAGCGGCGCGTCATGCCCGACCCCCCCTTTCGGGCACCCGAGGTTGCACGACGACGTGGAGCCTGTCCTGAACTTCGGGTCATTGAAGGCCCGGGTGGAGAGCCGCCTTGGGGACGGGAGGAAGACGGCGATCTACAACATGGCTGCGCACCTCAGGTGGAAGCGGGCCAGGGGCCTCCCGGACGACTCGGACAGGTGAATCGAGGAGTGCGTCGGGGGACCAACAAGACGCCTCGAGCAAAGCGGGCCCGGTGGGACTGATCAACTTTGATAGGATATATCGGAGCGATATGCAAAAACAAGACAGAATGTGCGAGAGTTGTATTTGGTCTACTCTGGACTTGGTCCCCT
>DATFYS010000096.1:0-3268 GCA_035314885.1 Nitrososphaerales archaeon
TATGGCAAGAAGCCGGTGATAGAGATTGGCTCTGCGGGGACGGGGCCTCTCTACGTATTCACCCAGAGGTACAAGATGCCATCTGTGGACATCGGGGTCTCGGCGGCGGATGCGGCGATTCACGCTCCCAACGAGAACCTCAAGCTGGAGAACCTCAGGAAGGGGATTCTCTGGATCGCGGAGACGGCCGAACGGTTCTCCGCTTCCTGATTACCACTGTCCCTTGTCGCCTTCGAGCAACCCCAGCCCGAGGTGGACATGATCGATGTGCCTCGAGAGCTCGCTGCCGTCCTTCATGACAGCTTCGCAGTAGGGGCAGCGGACCTTGTCCGGAGGCGCGAGCTCAGGAAGCGCCACCCCCTGATGGACTGTCCCTGACACCATCGCTTTTTGAGTTACCATTCCTACCAGCTTCCCTTTACTGGTGACCCCCAGCCTCCTGAGTCCCATCTTGGACATCTTTGAGATGGCGTCCATGACCTTCGAATCACCGTCGATGGTCTCGACGGGCGAGCTCATGACGTCAGCGACGGTCACGGTGGAAGGGTGCGACCCGGCTGCTACCACCTTGTACACTATGTCACGCTCTGTGATGATTCCGACCGGCGCTCCGCCCTTGACAACGATTGCTTCCGTAGTGCCAGCTTTCTGCATCGCCTTGGCCGCCCCTGCGACCGTCTCGTCCGCACCGATCTTTGCGAAACTCACCGACATGAACTTGGATACGGGCTTGTCCAGGTCCTCGCGGAGGCTCATGGTTTTTCGCGATTGACTCCTCTACTTATGTCCTCGGTTCAATGCTTAAGCGCCGGCTGTCGAACCGAGGAGGCGTGAAGGCGGCAGTCCTCGGGGCGGGGCTCATGGGTTCAGTGATAGGCTGGGACCTCGTACGGTCGAAAGAGGTGGACAAAGTTGTTGTGGCTGACATCGACGAGACCCGCCTTCGAGCTCTGAAGAAGAAGGCGCCGGGGAAGAAGCTGTCGGTAGAGGTGCTTGATATCATGGATAGGAAAGGAGTGGCCAGGTTCCTCAGGGGATTCGATGTGGCAGCATCTGCACTCCCACATGGGGTGGTTCACCAGTCCGACCTTGCTGCAGTTGCCGCAGGGACGAAGATGGTCAACATTGCTTTCGAGGACGAACAGATGCAGCTGGACGCACAGGCGAGGAAATCTGGCGCCCTGCTCGTTCCCGGGTGCGGTGTTGCACCGGGGCTGGGAGGGATCCTACTCGCCCATGGCTTGGATTCCCTGGGGGGAGGGGACGAAGGTCACATCCTGGTGGGAGGGCTTCCGCAATACCCTGAGCCTCCTTTCGACTATCGCCTGGTCTTCTCGATTGTGGGCCTCCTGAGAGAGTACACTGACGAAGCGAGGGTAGTCAGAGACGGCAATTGGGTGAAGGTCATCCCGTTCTCCACCGTCGAGGATGTCGATTTTCCGCCGCCTATCGGTCGCCTCGAAGCCTTCTGCACCGACGGACTCGCGAGCCTTGTCTATACCATGAAGGGGATGAAGGTCCTGGACGAGAAGACGCTGAGATGGCCAGGGCATGTGGAGAAGATGAGCATACTGATGGACGCGGGGTTCTTCTCCAAGGAGAAGGTGAAGGCTGGGGAGGGCGAAGTGGCTCCCCTCCAGGTGGCCTACGCGGTACTCGGGAAGATGCTCAGCAAGGGGGACCCGCACGATCTGACTGTAATGCGAGTAATCGCAGTTGGGAGGAAGGGGAGGGTGGTCTACGACATGGTTGACAGGTACGACGATGACGCCAAGGTCACCTCCATGGGGAAGACGACAGGGTACACTGGGTCCATCGTGACGCAGATGCTCGGGTCGGGATTGATTTCAGGCAGAGGGGTTGTCCCCCCGGAGACAGCAGTGAAAGGGGCGTTGGTGGGACACCTCCTCGACGAGCTGGGCCAGAGAGGAGTCATCATCCATCGCACTGAAGGTTGACCGGTTGAAAGCCGAAGCTCTCCGGTGATTGACTACCTTCTGACGCGGTCGAAGGAATCCGTAAGCTGAAGGCTGATGTGTTTGGTCTGGAGGAACTCCATCAGACCCTCCATGCCGGTCTCTCTCCCGATTCCGCTCTGCTTGTAGCCACCGAACGGGACTTCGGGCCCGGGGTTGAGGTGTCTGTTTACCCACAGAGTGCCTGACCTGATTCCTTGTGAGACCTTCATGATCCTTGTGATGCTCCGGGACCACACGTCCCCGGCGAGCCCGAATTTGGTGTCGTTGGCGATGGAAATGGCGTCGTCCTCGTCGTGGAAGGGGAGGACGCAAAGGACGGGTCCGAAAATCTCCTCTTGGAAGATTCTCATCTGACGCTGGACGCCTTCGAAAACGGTAGGTTGGATGAAGAGCCCCTTTGCATACTCGCCATGCAAAAGCCTCTCTCCACCGAGGGTCAGGCGGGCGCCATCATGGCGTCCCGATTCGATGAATCCAAGGATCCGTTCCAACTGCGAGGATGATATTACCGGCCCCATCTCGGTGCTTGGGTCGAGGCCGTTGCCTATCCGGATCTTCGATGCCGCGTTCCTGAATGAGTTCATGAACGAGTCGTAGATGGTATCCTGGACGAGGAGCCGGGAACCTGCGTTGCAGGATTGGCCGGCGCTCCTGAAGATAGACCATACAGCGCTTGGAAGGGCAGCATCAATGTTGGCGTCGTCGAAGACGATGTCGGCCGATTTGCCCCCGCATTCGAGGTTGACCTTCTTGAGGTTTGATGACGCCATCTCCATGATCTTCCTCCCGGTCTCCGTTGAGCCGGTGAAGGATACCTTGTCCACCAGGGGGCTTTTCACCAGTTCCGAGCCCACGGAGTCACCTGGTCCTGTCACGGCGTTTACAACCCCCGCGGGGATTGAATCCAGGGATGCGAGGAGCCCGATGAACTCCATTGAGATTCCCGAGGTGTACCCGGCAGGCTTGATGACGACGGTGCACCCAGCGGCCAAGGCGGGACCGAGCTTCCAGGATAGTAGAGAAATCGGCGAGTTCCAGGGGACTATGAGACCGCAGACACCTACAGGCTCGTGAACAACGAGGCTGACATCAGTTCCGCTGTACCTCGGGATCTTGCCGACGATGTGCCTTGCGGCGGAGGCGTAGTACTCGACGACGTTGGCCGCATTGAGCAGCTCGCCCTTGGAATCGGCCAGGGGCTTCCCCGTCTCCAAGGTCAGCAGGACCGAGAGCTGTTCGAGTCCACTCCTGATGGCCCCAGATATGTCGCGCAAGGCCTTGGCCCTTTC
>DATFYS010000097.1:0-6986 GCA_035314885.1 Nitrososphaerales archaeon
TCTCCTCGAAGACGGGACGGTCCTTCACGGTGGGAACTTCCACGCCCAGCCGGTCGCCATGGCCCTCGACCTCCTTTCGCTGGCTCTTTCCTACCTGGGGCTCATTTCCTTGTCACGCATCGCCCTGCTCTTGTCCCGAACTCCGCTCGAGACCAAGTACATGGCTAGCAGACCCGGGCTCGAGTCCGGCCTCATGATTCTCCAGTACACGGCAACCTCACTCGTCTCGGACAACGCGAAGCAGATGTACCCGCTGTCGGCCTATCCGGCCAACGTCTCGAGCGGCATCGAGGACCACGCCAGCCACGGGGTGAACGCAGGGATGAAGGCATTGAACGTCGCCCGCAACGTTTCGAGAATCCTCGCGATCGAACTCATATGCGCCTCCAACCTCCTCGGCTCAGACGAGGGAGGCATCTCAGAACATTCAACGAAGGTCTGCCGCAAGGTCCGGACCGTCTCACCCGTCCTCACTGGCGACCGCTCTCAGGGCGAGGAGATCGAACAGCTGGCAGCGACCATCACTTCGGGGAAGCTCCCCTAGTCCGAAGAAAGGCTAAATCCCCAACCCCTCCGATTCTCGTCCACGATCCGCTTTCTTGATGAAGCAAAGGACATCGAGGACCACGTAATCGAAATCAGACGACTGATCCATGCCAATCCGGAGCTCTCTTTCCAGGAACGTGAGACTGCGGCCCTCGTTGCCGCAGAGCTGAAGCGCATCGGCGTGAAGGCGAAGACAAACGTCGGAGGAACCGGGGTCGTGGGGATCCTCGAAGGGAGCGCCCCCGGACACGTGATCGCTCTCCGGGCCGACATGGACGCCCTCCCTTTGCCGGAGCCTTCCGGCGTCGAGTTCGCTTCCATGACCAGTGGCGTGATGCACGCATGCGGACACGACGCCCACGTGGCCATGCTGCTCGGTGCTGCGACGATCCTTGCAAAGCATCGCTCAGAGCTCGGGGGGACCGTGAAGTTCCTCTTCCAGCCGGCAGAGGAAGCGGCCGAGAAAGGCGGAGGGGCGAAGCCGATGATCGAGGCTGGGGTGCTCGAGAACCCTGAGGTCGACCACGTGTTCGGCCTTCACATCTTCGCAAACTTCCCTTCCCGGTCCTTCGCGCTTCGTCCAGGTCCTCTGATGGCCGCCTCCGGAATATTCAGGATCAGAATCATCGGCAGAGGAGGACACGGGTCAGCCCCTCACCAGACAATTGATCCCGTATTCGTGGCAGCCCAGGTCATAATGGCCCTTCAAGGCATCCGCAGCAGGATGCTCGACCCCTTGCAGCCCGCGGTGGTTTCTGTCTGTTCTGTCCATTCGGGGACGAGGAACAACATCATCCCGGACGAAGCCGTCTTGGAAGGGACCATGCGGACGCTCGACGAGGGCACCAGGAAGAAGGTGACTTCGTTGATTCCAAAAATCGCGAAGTCCGTCTGCCGGACCTTCGGAGCCGGATGTGAGGTCGAAATTGACGAAGGTTACCCCGTCACCTGGAACGACCCTGCCGTAACCGCCAGGGTTTCCAAACTCCTGAAGTCTATCCCGGGCACCAAGACCCTGGAGGTCCCTCCCCTTCTCGTCGCCGAGGACTTCTCCTTCCTCCTGAGAAAGGCCCCGGGGACGTACTACTTCCTGGGGACCCGCAACGAGGGGAAGGGATGTGTCAGTCCAAACCACAGCTCCAGGTTCAAGGTCGACGAAGACGTTCTCAAGTACGGCGCCGCTTCCCTTGCCCTCCTTGCCTACAGCTTCGCGGGCCAGGGAACTCGATCGCGTGAAGCGTAGCTGATCCGGCTCGACCTAGGGTATCCTTCGTCCGTTTTCTGCCACGAGCTTCCCGCCCTTGTAGACCTTCTCCGCCAGGTTGACCCCGTAATGATAGGCGAAGTGTTTGTGGTTCGGTGCGTCGAACACGACGATGTCGGCCTTCTTTCCAACCTCCAGGCTCCCCACTTCTCCTCCCCTTCCGATTGAATGGGCGGCGTTTGTCGTAGCCGCGACCAGAGACTCGGCGCACGTCATCTTCATCTGGAGCGTCGCAATGCTCATCATCATCTGCATCGATTCGCACATGTCAGCCGCACTCAGGTCGGTCCCCAGAGCGACCGGGAGCCCCGCATCGATGATCCCTCTCGCATCGGCGTAGGTCCCCAGATACGCGAAGGGGGTCGTCGGCAGGAAAGTCCCCATAGTTCCCTTGTTCACCAGACCCATGATTTCCTCCTTTGGTGTGAATATCAGATGGTCAGCGGACACGACCCCTAGCTCTGCTCCCAATCTCGCCCCCCCACTGTGGCCAAGCCAATCGGCGTGGATCCTGGGCTTCATCCCAAGCTCCCGTCCTGCTTCGAGAATCCGCCTGGTCTGATCGAGGCTGAAGTACCCCTTCTCGCAGAACACGTCGCAGTATTCAGCCAGCTTCCTTCTGGCAATCTCAGGGAGCCAGGTCTCCACTATGTCCTGGGTGAGCTCGTCAACCCGGTTCTCGAACCCGAAAGGTATCCCCTGAGCCAGGAACGTTGGCACCATCCCGATGGGGTGGGACTTCGCCAGCTTCGAGATGATTTCCAGCTGCCTGATCTCCCCTTCGCGCGTCATCTCATAGCCGCTCTTCGCCTCGATGGTGGTGGTCCCATGGGCGATCATCCTGTCCAGGATTTTCTCTGTCTTGGCAATCAGTTCCGCGGTCGAAGTCTCGCCGGTCTTTCTCAGGGTCGTCGGCATCCCTCCTCCTTCCTTCTTGATCTCGAGGTAGGGGATTCCCTTGACCGCCATGTCCTCCAGTTCCCCTTCTCTCGAGCCGGCGAAGACCAGGTGAACGTGAGGGTCGATGAGGCCCGGTGTGACGAGCTTTCCGCTCACGTCGATCATCTCGTAGCTGCGATCCACCTTGCCCAACACCTCTTTTGTGGAACCCACGGCTGCGATTCTGCCGTCTCTGACCGCCACTGCTCCGTCCTTCACAGCCCCCAGATCATTCATCTCTCCTCTGACCCTGGGCCTCACACTCCCTCCTCCCATGGTGGTCAGCTCGTTTGCATGAATCAGGACGAATCTTGTCTTGGTTGGCACAACCTTCGCCTCAGCACCTAAACGTCAAGGTACCTCTTGCGTTCCCATTCATGGACGGTCGTGTTGAAGTCCCGCCATTCCTTGGACTTGATCTGAAGGAACCTGTCGCAGAATGCATCTCCCAGGCTCCCCCGAAGGTACTTGTCCTTTGCAAACTCTCCCAGGGCCTCCCCCAGGGTGCCGGGGAGGACCCCGATTCCTCTCTTCTCCCTCTGCTCATTCGTCATGTGATACACGTCCTCCTCTGTGGGGTCCGGAGGCTCGATCTTCCTCCTGATGCCATCTAGCCCAGCCGCAAGGATTGCCGCGTAGGCGATGTAGAAGTTGCAAGAACCATCGGTGGGCCGGTACTCCAGCCTGGCGCGCATCCCCTTTCCGGGAGGTATCCTCAGCAGGACTGATCGGTTGTATCTCGCCCACGAAAGGTAGACAGGGGCTTCCCAACCGGGGACGAGCCTCTTGTAGGAGTTCACCGACGGGTTCGTCAGTGCCGCGAGCGCCTTCGCATGCGCGAGTATCCCGCCCGCAAAATGGGTGGCGGTCTTGCTGACCCCGTATTTCCCCTTCGAGTCATAGAACAGGTTCTTCTTTCCGCGGCCGTCGGTCAAGCTGACGTGGGTGTGCAGCCCCGCCCCGTATCCGTCGTGGAACGGCTTGGGCATAAAAGAAGCGATCAGCCCGTCCCGTGCTGCCGTCATCTTCACGATCATCTTCACGAGATAGACAGTGTCAGCCATGTGGAGGGCGTCCGAGTATTCGAGGTTCAGTTCGTACTTCCCTGGCGGGACTTCGTGATGGTGCTTCTCGACGATGATTCCAGATTCCTTGAGGTTCCTGACTATCTTGAGCCTCGTGTCGATGCCGAGGTCGGTGGGCGGGGTGGCGAGATATCCGCCCTCGTCTTGCCTTCTCAGATTCCCTGACTGGTCTCTGGAAAAGAGGAAGTACTCGATTTCGCTGCATGCGTTGTAGGTAGCGTTTGTCCCGAGGACCTTTCGAGACTCGCCGATGACCCTCTTCAGAACATACCTTGGGTCGTTCTTGAAAGGCTCGTCCGAGTCGGGCTCGAAGATGTCACAGACCATCCTGGCCACTCGAGAATCAAATAGACCCGAAGGCAACATGGTGAACGTCCCCAGGTCCGGCATCAGCTTGAGGTCGCTCTGGCCAATGTCCACCATGTCGACAGAGGAACCGTCCATGTGAATCCCTTCGGTCGCGACGTTGCGAACAAGCTCTGCAGGCACCCAGAGCGAGTGCAACCCTCCGGAGAGGTCCGTGAACTGTAGCGCCACCGATTCAACTCTTTGTTTCTGAATCGTCTCTTTGACCTCCTGAATCCCCATTACGCCTCCGGCAGGGGGAACAGGTCATTTATCGGTATCCGCCAGAATGAATGATTAAATCTCCCGACCCCCCCGAACCGCCGTGCAGAAACACGAGGTGAGGTCTCCAAGGGGCACCGAGATCTCATGCAAGAGCTGGCACCAGGAAGCTGCCCTGCGCATGCTAATGAACAACCTCGACCCTGAAGTGGCCAAGGACCCTGAGCACCTGATCGTCTACGGGGGGACCGGGAAAGCCGCCCGGAACTGGCCTGCCTTCGATGCCATCGTGAAGTCCCTCCGCGCTCTGGAGAACGACGAAACCCTTCTGATCCAGTCCGGCAAGCCGGTCGGCATCTTCCGGACCTCCGAGGCCGCCCCTCGGGTACTGATTTCCAACGCCATGATCGTCCCCAAGTGGGCCGACTGGACCTACTTCCGGGAGCTCGAAGCGAAGGGGCTCACGATGTTCGGGCAGATGACGGCAGGTAGCTGGATGTACATCGGGACGCAGGGGATTCTCCAGGGGACCTACGAGACCCTAGCGGCCGTCGCCTCGAAGCATTTTGGCGGCTCCCTGAAGGGCAGAATCGTCCTAACATCAGGGCTGGGGGAGATGGGGGGAGCGCAGCCTCTCGCCGTAACCATGAACGACGGGGTCGCCCTCGTAGTGGAGTTAGACCCGAGGGCCATCCAGAGGAGACTCGACAAGGGCTACTGCGACATGAAGGTTGAAGACGTTCGGGAGGCCCGCCGGATCGCCGAAGGCGCCGCCAAAGAGGGGAAGGCTGTCTCAGTCGCACTGCTTGGCAACTCAGCCGAGATACTTCCCGAGCTGCTGAACGCCGGGTTCAGACCCGACGTCGTCACCGACCAGACCGCTGCCCACGACCCATTGGCTGGCTACATCCCTGAGGGGCTGACGCTCGCCCAAGCCTCCGATCTTAGGGCATCGAACTCTCAGGAGTACGTCCGGCGTTCGATGGCATCCATGGCGAAGCACATCAGGGCTATGCTCGGCTTCCAAAAGCATGGCTCCATCGCGTTCGAGTATGGCAATAACATCCGCAAGATGGCGAAGGACGCAGGGGTCGAGGACGCGTTCAGAATCCCCGGTTTCGTCCCAGAGTACATCAGGCCGCTCTTTTCCGAAGGCCGGGGCCCCTTCCGTTGGGCCGCGCTTTCGGGCAACCCCGAGGACATCTACGTCACGGACCAGGTCGTGATGAAGGAGTTCGCCGCCAACGAATCTCTCGTGAGGTGGATCAAGAAGGCCCACGAACTCGTCCAGTTCCAGGGGCTCCCCGCCAGGGTCTGCTGGCTCGGCTATGGCGAACGGGCGAAGTTCGGCAAGATAATCAACGGGATGGTGAGGGACGGGAGGATTTCCGGCCCCATCATCATAGGGCGCGACCACCTGGATTCGGGGTCGGTCGCTTCCCCATACAGGGAAACCGAGGGGATGAAGGACGGCTCCGATGCGATAGCCGACTGGCCCATACTCAATGCCCTCCTCAACGCCGTCTCGGGAGCCTCCTGGGTCTCGGTCCACCATGGGGGCGGCGTGGGTATAGGCTACTCCATACACGCAGGGCTGGCCGTTCTTGCTGACGGCTCGGCCGACGCGGACAAGAGAATCGAAACGGCGCTCACCAACGACCCCGGCATCGGGGTCGCCCGCCACGCGGACGCGGGCTATGACGACGCCATCAGGACAGCGAGGACAAAAGGCGTCAAGATACCGATGCTGGACTGACGGCCTGGGTCGGAGTCCTGATCCTAGGATAGGCGTAGTAGGCGACGTAACCGGCTGCCATGGCAGCAACAGTCCCCGATATCCCGTCGATGGCCAGCGACGAATTGAAGGCATTCGTGGAAGCGATCGCCGTGCCGGCCACCAGCCCGGCGTACACAAGGATTACCGACCAAGCAAAACAACCGGCGACGGTCATCAGGACGAAGGTGGTAATCGACATCTCAAAGAGGCCGGCGGGAAGGGAGATTATGGTTCTGAGCCCTGGAATGAACCGCGCCACGAACACCGTCCACTGCCCTGACCTCTGGAACCACCTTTCCGCCCTGTCTAGGACGGCTTTGTGTAGCCTGACTGCCTTGAGCAGACCCACAACGAAGGGCCTTCCGAGCCAGATCGCAAGGTAGTAGTCCACGAGCGCGCCGGTCAAGCTGGCCGCAGTGCTGACTGCCACCGCGATCCAGAAGTTCATGAGCCCAATGGAGACAAGGTACCCGGCGAAGGGGAGCACTACCTCGCTCGGGACTGGAAGGGAGGCGCTTTCAAGCGCCATCAGGGCGAAGAGGCTCGCGTACCCGTAGTTCTGCATGAAACTGCCGAGGCTCGAACTCGAGAAGACAGAACCGGAGAGGTGAGAGAACCAGGCGCCGAAAGGCAACTCTACCGCCCCAATTGCCTCCGGGAAGCCGACGGCGAAAATCACAACTGCTACTGCCAGCAGATATTTGTTCCTCGGGATGAGGGGGCCTCGAGCCGGGCCTGCGTCCAACAAATTCAAGCGCCCTCTATTGCCCTTATAGGAATTTGCAGCATGAAGGGAAGACCGGGGAGT
>DATFYS010000098.1:0-3611 GCA_035314885.1 Nitrososphaerales archaeon
TGTCGACATTCGCGGACTCATCCAGTCGAAGTTCGGGAAAAGCATGGACCTTGCAACTATCAAAGGGTGGGTTGCGGGTGCCCACTCCCCCTACGGGAGGGTTTACCGCCTGCCAGAAGAGCCAATACCCGAGCTCGCTTACCTCATTGGCGTGAATTATGGCGACACATCACGGTCGAAGGGCAATTGGCATCATAACTACACTGTCCGCTTGAGAGTAAAGGACGAGGATTTCGCGCGCGAGTTCGCCAGAGCTGCGTCAGTGGTGCTCGGAAAGACCTTCAACGCATTTTTCGACAAGAAGAGGACTCTTTGGCAGAGTGATGTGTGCAGTATGCTATTGTATCACCTCCTTACCAAACCCCTATCGAAACTCAAGCCAATTGTTACCCATTGCAAAGATTGCGTTGCCTCTTTTGTCCGGGCATTCTTCGATGCCGAGGGAAGCGTAGGCGATAGCGGCCTGACGGCATCAAATGGAAACCTTGAGTTACTGGGATACGTTCAACGACTCTTGGTGAAGTACTTCAAAGTCCGAACCACGGGACCACACAAGCACGGCTCCGAACCAGGCACTCAAGTCAAAATCAGGGGAAGATTGGCAAGAGTGAATCTCCAGAATTACGTCATCTATGTGAGGAGTTCTTCATTGAAGAAATTCTACGAGTACGTCGGGTTCACGATAGTAAGAAAGAGGGAGTCCCTCAGAAGATTAGTTGAGTCAAGGCCGTCACCCTAGGGACATATCATGGCTGGAGGTGGGGATGGGATTCGGACCCATGTGAATGCGCTCACTGACGGTTGTGACTGCAGGCGCACGCGTAACCGCTCCGCCACCCCACCGCTGTGGAAGCCTAGACTGTCTGAAGTAATTATGCCTTAGTCCCTTCCTAGCTTGATATGGGTGATTCAGGCCCTTTCTCACCAAAGCTTATAACCGCAATTCGGGTGCGGCGCCTCTCAGAACCTAATGCTTTCGGGTTTGCCCCTCACCGTCCCCCCTACCACATCAACCTACGACAGCCTGCTGAACTGGTACCTCCTCTTCGGCGTCGGCGCTGGGATAATCGTAATCTCGCTGCTAGCCTTCTTCATGATCAGGTACAGGTACCGTGGGGAACACGACCCTCCTCCTAAGCACAAGACGGAAGGGTGGAAGATAGTACTGGTCACCGTCCTGATCTCGCTCACCGTCCTTACGGCAGCTGAGTACCAGACATTCGCCAGCTTTTCGAACATCGAAACACCTCAGCAGTGCTCTCAGGTCCCAAGCCCGTGCGTCACCATCCACGTCCTCGCATTCCAGTGGGGGTGGAGCTTCACCTATCCAAATGGCAAATCTGTGGTGTCGACGGCGAACGCTCCGCTCACGGTGCCGGTGAACATTGTCGTAGTCATGAACATAACGAGCAAGGATGTGTTCCACTCCTTCGGCATCACGATGTTCGCCGTGAAGGAGGACGCCATCCCAGGAAAGACCAACCAGCTCTGGTTCGAAGCTACCACCGTGGGCTCCTACCCTTTTGCGATAAGGTGCTTCGAACTTTGCGGAGTGGGGCACGCGACCATGGACGCGAACCTGACCGTCATCGACGACGCGACCTGGCAGGCGCAATTCGGGGTGAACTCGACTGGCTGAGCGGGCAAATGAGCACTGGCTCAGGCGGTGGCTCTTCACCACCAACCACAAGGACGTCGGGACCCTTTACTTCTTCACTTCAATGTACTTCGGATTCATTGGGGCCGTCCTTGCCCTCCTGATGAGGGTCCAGCTTTCGGTCCCTGGCAACTCCTTCCTGACGGCCGTCTACTACAACCAGGCGGTGACCATGCACGGCCTGATCATGATCTTCTGGTTCCTATCGCCGGTGGCGATAGGCCTGGCCAACTACTTCGTCCCTCTCCAGATAGGGGCCAACGACCTCGCATTTCCAAGGCTCAACGCCATGAGCTACTGGCTCTACCTGGCAGGGGGTCTGCTCGCAGTCCTCAGTTTCTTCATGCCAGGCGGTACCGCCAACGCCGGGTGGACGACATATCAGCCGCTTGCAGTCCTCTCGCTCGGATCGGGAACTACATTGGCCTACCTGGGCATGGTCCTGCTGGCGGCATCCATCACCGTCGGGAGCGTCAACTTCCTCGTCTCGATAATCTGGCTGAGGGCCCCGGGGATGACCCTGTCGAAGCTCCCCATGTTCACCTGGTTCATCCTCTTCACAATCATTGCCATGCTCTTTGCGTTCCCGACCCTGATAGCTGCATTTGCCCTCGCCTCCACTGACAGGATCATAGGAACCGACTTCTTCACCTCCGTAGGGATCCAACCCTCCATACTGTGGGACAACCTCTTCTGGTTCTTCGGGCACCCCGAAGTCTACATCGTCCTGCTCCCTGGGTTCGGAATCATCGCGAACATACTCCCGTCATTCACTGGGAGGCCGCTCGCGGCCAAGAACGCCATCCTAGTCGCCACGGGCCTCGTAGTCGTGCCGCTGAGTTTCGGGGTCTGGATGCACCACATGTTCCTGACAGGGATCCCCGTCTCCCTTCAGGGGGCCTTCAGCATCGCGACCATCGGCATCTCCATTCCATTCGACGTCATCACTCTCTCGTTCGTCGAATCCCTGATCAGGGGGCGGGTGAAGTTCGCGACTCCCATGCTCTTCGCGCTGGGAGGAGTGGTCCTTTTCATCATCGGTGGGATAACCGGGGTCTTCCTCTCTTCGCCTGTACTCGACAGGGTCTTCAGGGGGTCCTACTTCGTCGTGTCTCACTTCCATTACGTGATGGTGGGAGCTGCCATCTTCGGAATCGTAGCCGGCATCTACTACTGGCTTCCCAGAATGACGGGAAGAATGTACAACGAAAGGTTGGGGAAAATCCACTTCCTGATCTCGTTCGTCGGCTTCAACATACTCTACTTCCCCATGAACTTCCTCTACGACATGCCGAGGAGGATCTTCACCTATCCCAACGTGGGGGACTGGGCGCTGCTCAACGCCATCGCCTCCGTTGGGGCGTTCGTCTTCGCCGGGGCGCAGATCCTGCTTGCATACAACCTGCTGAACACCTGGTACAGGGGTCCCGTGGCTCCTCCCAATCCGTGGGACTCCCCTGACCTCGAATGGACTTCGTACGCTAAGGGAATCGCGCCTGTCACCGAAGTCGGGACGTCCCCTCCTGCAGGAGGCTGGATAGGGCATCTGACCAACGCAGCGGCAGGTGCGGCGGCTGTGGTCCACGACGGGGAACCGCACTACGGCCACCTCAGCTCCAGGCCGGTTGAGATCTCTTTCGGGGCCCTCATCTTCTTCATCGGGGCTTCGTTCTATCCCGCGCTCTCCGGAACGGCCACAATGGCCGCAGGAGCTGTTGTGTTCTTCTACGCCCTCCTGGGTTGGGCGCGAGACGACCTGAAGGAGAAGTTCGTCGTCCCCCCCGAGGCCGAGGGGGACAGGTGGCCCTTCGCCGCGGTGCCCAAACTTAAGCTCGGGATGTGGGTCTTCCTTTCATCCGAGGTCGTCCTGTTCGGGAGCTTCCTCGGGGCCTACATATTCATCAGGGCAGCCGCCCCTGCGTGGCCAGCTCCGGGGTCGATCCATGACATCCCC
>DATFYS010000099.1:0-6146 GCA_035314885.1 Nitrososphaerales archaeon
AGGCATCTTGGTTGGAGGGACTTCGAGAGCTTCTGCGCCCTGTTCTTCAGGGCACGAGGCTACGAAGTGAAGGAGAACCTGACCCTCAGGAAGCCCAGGGCCCAGATAGACCTGGTGGCCATCGGTCCGTCCTACGCTTTCTGCGTTGATTGCAAGAGGTGGAAGAAGGGCCATTCTCCTGCTGTCCTCCAGAAGTTCGCCACCGCCCAGAAGAAACGGAGCAGTCTTCTCAGGAAGGTCCTCAAGGACCCTAGGCCGATACTATCCGTGATTCTGAGCCTCTCCGCGCCGTCGGGGGACTTCGTGGACGGCGTCGCCGTAGTCCCCATAGGCTCCCTGACGGGATTCCTTGATTCAGTCGAGGCGTATCTAGACCGCCTGGATGCAAGCTGAGCTTGATTCGGGCATCTGTTAATAAGACGAAGCTCCCTCCTGAGTTCCGTGGTCAAAGTCGTCCTCGTCGGTCTTGGCGCCATAGGGACTGAGATTCTACGCTACCTCGTCGACAGAGGCCACTCAGTGGTCGGGGTCGTGGACATCCATCCGGAGAAGAGGGGGAAGACGGTGGCTGAGCTCACTGGGCTCCCGCTGGGTGCCAGGGTCTCCGGGGACATACGCGAAGTCCAGCTTCAGGACGCCGACGTCGCGGTTTTCGCCACCAAGTCCAAGATAAGCGAGATCGCAGATGACGTCTCCTATGCCGCCTCGAACGGGCTCGACGTTGTGACCACCTCGGAGGAAATGGCCTACCCGAACTTCGCCAACCCTGCGGCAGCACAGAAGATTGACGCACTGGCGAGAGAGAAAGGGGTCACGGTGGTCGGGGTAGGGGTGAATCCAGGATTCGTGATGGACCTGATTCCCGCCGCAGTGGCTTCGGCGACAAAGAGTCCGTCCAGCATCCACGTTGTCAGGTCTGTGGACGTCAGCCGGCGGAGACGTCAGCTTCAGGCGAAGACCGGGGTCGGCCTCACTAGGGCTAAGTTCGAGAAGGAGCAGATAGGAGGGACGATAGGACATGTCGGCCTCGTTGAATCTGCATATCTGATCGCGCGGTCCATGGGGAAAGACCTGGAAGACCTCAAGCACGGAGTCTTCCCGGTGTTGGGTTCCGAAGACTATGTCATGGGCGTAAGGCAGTTCGCCGAGGGAAGGGCGGGCACCTGCCAGATCCGCCTTGACCTGGAGATGACCATGACTTCGGCAGACTTTGATGTCGTCGAGGTGAAGGGGGACCCGCCCCTCAAGCTGCGTTTTGAGAAGGGGGTATTCGGGGACTCGGCCACCGTCGCCGTCGTGGTGCACTCCCTCGAGAGGGTCGGAAGTGCGAGACCGGGATTTATCACCGTGCTAGAGCTACCTCTCTCTGCCGCCTGAAACTGGTGGAATCTCACCATCCCTTATATCGCGGGAAGAGCACAAACCCATCGAGGCTATGATGTCACAGAGTTACGGTTAGGTCAATATGACCGGAAGGCATTAGACTGAGCCTCACTCGTTCTCCTCAGAGGAACCTGTCAATCAGGTTCAGCCCAGTCTCCTCGTCGAATCTTCTGAGTCCCCTGTTCGTGGTAGGGGTGAGCCTGAACTCCAAGGTCGGGAAGACCGTCGCACGGATTACGTGCCCCCCGATCACAGTCATGTCCCGCTTACCGAATGTCCCATGGGCGTGCAGGAAGGGTCTACCGTCCTTTTCGGTTATGTTCCCAAGGAGGCTCGTGACCTCCATGAATCCTCTGTAGGAATGCTCCTCGTACTTTTTTGTGCGACGATTGTAGTATCCAAGGGTCAGCCCTTCGACCCCTCCCACAGCTTCGAGGGTGGCTGTCCGTATCTTCTCCTTCAATGCGACTTTCAGTAAGTCGTCGGGAATGACTGCACCAGCATCGAACTTCCGAAGGGGGACCATACGTGAGAATCCGAGTCCAAGGTTAAAAGCTTCGGGGACTCGCCATCATCAAGGGCCGGATATTGCCCTTGCACATGAACAAGCCTGGGATAAGGGCCCTCGGAGTCGCCGAAAGCTTCAGCCCGGGGCAGAAGTTCTCGGTCCTTGCGGGGGTCGTCATGAGACGTGACCTCGTCATAGACGGGGTGTCATTCGCAAGGACGTCGGTGGGAGGGGATGACGCCACGTCGTCCATCGCCGCCCTTTTCAGGAAGTTCAAGCGGAACGACATAAACCTGCTAATGGTCTCAGGGGCCATACTGAGCCTTTACAATGTCGTCGACGTCGACGGCCTGAACGACAAGGTCGGGGTCCCCGTCGTCTGTCTGACCTACAAGGAGACTTCAGGGATCGAGGACTCCATACGCAGACATTTCCCGGAGGCCGCCGAGGCAAAGCTCGTCGCCTACAGAAAGCTCGGCCCGCGAAGGCGTGTCAGGTTGAACACAGGCCGCCAGGTTTACGCGAGGGTTGCGGGGACGGATCTGGAGGAGGCAAAGAAGGTCCTGGACGTCTTCACGCTGCAGGGTTCTGTTCCCGAACCCGTCAGGGTCGCTCGCCTCATTGCGAGGGCGGCCCAGTCAGGCGGCGGACTGCTTCACCCGAGATCAGGAGCTAGGAAGTCACGATGACGGTCCCCGTCATGACCGTCGGATGAATCGTGCAGTAATAGTGGTAGGTCCCCGTCACGGTAAAGGTATGCTGGTAGGTGTCCCCGAGCGACAGCTGTCCACTCCCGGTCTCCCACCCCTCCGTCGCGTTCCTGGGGGTGACCGTATGGGGTGCTCCGCTGGTATCATTGTTCAGCCAGACGACTGTCATTCCGGCGTGAATGGTGATTGTATCGGGAGAGAATCCCGGTGCGACTGTTGCAGCGTTGGGATACATGGTCACGTTCACACAGGTCGATGGGGTACAGGAGACGGTTGAGACAGTGATCGTCGTGGAGGTGCCCTGGAACGGGGCGACTTCAAACTGGTAGTAGCCGATGGAAGCGACAGCCCCTATGATTAGAATCGCCACAATGGCGCCGACTATTGTGGTGCTCCGGGCACTCAAACTGGGAAAATCCCGCCCTCACCGACCCGCTTTAAGCGTTTGGCCGCAAACGGGTAGCCTGCACCAAAATGAACGAAGGTTAAAAACGGCTTACGCAACCCCGACCGCGGACAACTTTTGGAGGAGAGCAAAGACAAGCAGCCCTCCCAGCAGAAAGCTCCCGAAGGAGAGAGCAAACAGCCACCCGATGCTCTCACGACTGCACCAGCCGTCCGGGCTCAGGCCCCGCCCCCGCGCCCCCCAACGGCGACCCAGGCGAGGCCAGCGAACGTTCCGACCCCTGCAGCTTCGAGGCCAGCACCTCCAAAGGACACCGGGCGAAGATCATTCATGAAAGCGCTTTTCGTGGTGGGGGCTATCCTGTCGATTGTACCTTTCGTCCCCTGGGGCACCTTCCTGTCCTCTACGGTCTCTGGGGGGACGGCCCAGAGGAAGCTTGGCCAGCAGGTCGTCATCGACAACCTCCCTGACAAATACGGTTCTGCGGCAGGCAAGAAGGTCAACGTAAACGACACCACGACCTTCCCTCCCAACAGCCACTGGGTGGTCACCTACCCGACATCCGGAGACATCACGATTGACTCTGAGAATCCTGACACCTTCCAGAAGTATGAGCTCATAAGGCTCCCTGTATCGCTTGGAGGGGCGAACAAGAAGGCGACAGACTTTGTTGCGTTCAGCAAGGTCTGCGTCCACCTCTGGTGCAGCCCCAACTATAACCCGGCCTCAGGGCACCAGCAGTACGAGTGCCCCTGCCATGGCAGCATCTACCAGCTCCCCGTCAAGGACCCCAGCAATCCCAACAAGCTGATGGACGGCGGCAAGGCGGTGGCGGGTCCGGCCAGCCTCCAGGCCTTCCCGACCAACGCGATACCCATGCTAACCCTCCAGGCAGACTCGTCGGGGAACCTATGGATCTTCTATCCCAACCGCGACCCCGCGATGGCGTTCCCGAACGACCAGGTCTCTTCCATCGAAGCCAATGGAGACCTCGGCTACGGGCGCGACTACGCCAGCTACCAGAGCTTCATCTTCCCGAGGGGCCAACTCCCTGGAGATGCTAAGCAGTACGAGACCGTGGTGAGCTGACAATGCAGCCCGTTGAAGAGCGGACCGGCCTCACCGGCGTGTTGCAATCGATTGTCGACATCATCAAGAAGCTGTACCGCTGGATCGTTACCGGCCTCGAAAGAACGGTGTACATGGGGATTCAGTACACCTTCCCAAAGAGGTTTGTCAGCCCCCTCGCCTACCTGGGGGTCCTCACCGGAATCACCTTCCTGGTCCTGGGGATTACGGGAGGACTGCTGATGATCTACTACACCCCATCGTTGGCCGGGTGCGGGAGCATATCCTGCGCATTCCTTAGCGTCGAGAGGATCAACGACACTGTTCCGTCGGGATGGCTTCTTCGCAACATACACTACACCGCCTCCAACGCCATGGTCCTCCTTGCTGTCCTCCACATGTACTACCAGTACTTCAGCGGCAGGTTCAAGATCAAGAACGAGATCCTGTGGGTCACCGGGATAATCCTCGGGATTGTGACCGGGGGCGAGGCCTACACAGGGTACGACCTCCTCTTCAACCAAAGGTCTGGGCTCGCCATAGAAATCGGCTCATCTCTGACAAACGCCTCCCCGATCATCGGCACCTCCCTCCGCCTTTCCACGTTCGGCTCGGGGTTCACCGACTTCATCCTGAGACTTTACTCGGCGCACGTCTTCATCCTCCCCATGTTCATGCTCATCCTCGTGTTCATCCACTTCCCGAGGTATCTCGTGTTCGATCTTCCTGTGATATCGACGGTGGTAGGCGCCCTGTTCACCATAGCCGCATTCTTCCCGGTGCAGCTCGGAATCCCCTACAACCCCAGCAACGGCCAGATCACCGTCCCCGAGTGGTACGTCAACGCCCTGTACGCGCTCCTCCGCACCGAATTCGACAAGTTCGTCATGGGGGGATTGATGCCGGCACTCTTCTTCCTGATGGCAGCGGTCATACCGTTCGTTGACACCTCCAAGAAACTGAACTGGAAGGACCGGCCGTTCTTCACGGCTCTGGGAATCACCAGCATCGCCCAGGTCTTCATCACAACGGCATGGGGGTTCTACGTGAACCCAGACACGACCCTGCCGACTCTGCAGAGGTTGTTCGTCTCGCCTGTCCTGTACTTCTCCTCGATACTCGGGGTGACGGCCCTTTGCTTCATAATCACCTACGCCTTCCTCAGGTACCTCAAGGCAAAGGAGAGGGTCAGGAAGGCGACTGCGCCGTCAGGACCGCTCTTATCAAGGAAATGGGTGTTCACTTTATTCATGCTGCTGATTCTTGCCCAGGTCGCCATAGTGGGACTCGCCTTGTTGGCTGCTGAGACAAACTTGAGGGTCATGACCCTGTTCGACACCGGAGCTGTCCTAATCACCTTTGGGATACTGGCCCACCTTTACCGGTACAGCCAGACACTTCCGTTCTAGGAACCCAGCGCCACGTCGGCAACCATCTCGATCCACCGGGGGCCCACATCCCTCACCTTCCTGATCTTGTACTTCGTCTTCCTTGGGAGCAGTCCGGAGAGCTCCCGGTCAAGGCTTCGTGTTGCTTCTTCCTCGGTTCGCCCCAGGACATGTCTGTAATAGTGGATGACCGAGTTCTTCTTCGCCAGCTTTAGCGCTGTGGGAAGGAACGTGTCGGCCTGAGACGGGTGGGGCATTATGATCCTGTCATATCTCGACTTCAACTTTGCAGGGAGGTCCTTGGCATCGTCGTTGAGCACCTTCAAGTAGGCGTCGACCCGATTGAGTTCGTTGTTCTCCCGGTGTAGCTTGCAGGCATATCTGTTGATTTCACAGCTTGTCACTTTCGCGTGGGAAGTCCTGGCGATGGGGATGGAGAACGGGCCGACCCCCGCGAACATGTTCAGAACCGCTTCGTCCTCGCCCACTTCTGAGGCTATCCTAAGTCTCTCCGTCGAGAGCCTGGGTGAGAAGAAACAACGCGCAATGTCTACTTTGAACTGGCACCCGTTCTCCCTGTGAACTGTCAGTGTCCTCTTCGCTCCCGCCAGGTGCTTGACCTTCCTAAGCCTGAGCTCCCCTTCGACTCCTCCCACCTGCTCGAAGATCCCCTTGACGTTGCT
>DATFYS010000100.1:0-2391 GCA_035314885.1 Nitrososphaerales archaeon
GTCGTTCTACCAGGCGGAGAACAGCGAAGAGGCGAACAAGATCCTAGCAGAAGCGGCAGCCATAGCAGAGAAGCGCATGAGCGAGTCGCTCCCAGAAGTCCCCAACACTTCGAGCACCTCCATCTTCACAAGCGAATAGGAATCCCCAGGCAGCTCGGCCCGGCGCCGGGCAGCCTCTTCTTTATGACGCGTAGACAAGGGAACTCCCGGAAAGTGTAAGAATTGCCTTCTTTGCCCGGCCCTTCTTGGATGCCGTCATAACCGAGAACCTGAGGAAGATCTACGGCCCAACGGTAGCCCTCGATGGACTGAGCCTAAACATCAAAGAGGGGCAGGTCTTCGGGCTCATCGGTCCCAACGGCTCAGGCAAGACGACTACACTTCGTATCCTCAGCACCCTGATCAGGCCTACGGAGGGGTCGGCCTCCATCTTCGGGGTCGACGTCCTCAAGGACCCTGACCAGGTGAGACAGATGCTCGGCTACCTCCCCGAGGAGGCGGGAGTCTACAAGAACCTCACTGGCAATGATTACCTCCGTTTCATCGCCAGCCTGTACTCCAAGACCCAGGCCGATGCCGACGCCATGGTCAGCAGGGGAGCTGAGATATCGGGGCTTGGTGACAGGCTGAAGGACAACGCAGGGGGGTACAGCCAGGGGATGAGGCGCCGGCTCCTAATCTCCAGGGTCATGATGCTGAGACCAAAACTTGCAATCCTCGACGAGCCTACCTCTGGTCTGGACGTGGTGCACTCCACCCACGTCAGGAACCTGATCCGGAAATATGTCAGCGATTACGGGGTGACGGTCCTCCTCTCGAGCCACAACATGCTCGAAGTCGACTTTCTGTGCGACCTGATTGTCCTTGTCAACAAGGGGAGGGTTGTCGCTTCTGGGACCCCGACGGGGGTCAAGGAAGAACAGGGGGCCTCCAATCTCGAGGACGCATTCATGAAGGTGATTGCCCACGGTTAACGCCTTCAGGACCCTGGTGGTCAAAGAAGTCAGGGACATCATCAAAGACAAGAAGCTTGTCATAGGGATGATCCTCGTCCCCCTCGTCATCTTCCCAGCGATGGGCGCCGTGATCAACTTGTCTACCCAGTCGGCCCAGACGGCAGGGTCCTCAAGCACGTTCGCCGTGATGAACCTCGACGGAGGAAACTACTCGACCGTAGCTGTCGCCTACTTCTCGGCTATCCCCAACGATACGGTGACCCCCATCGCGCCCCAGTCGGTGCAGTCGGCCATGAAGGAGGCCACAAGCCAGGGACTCTCTTCTCTGGTTGTCATCCCTCCAGGCTTCAGCGATACGATTGCACATCGCAGGCAGGCCACCATCGACACCTACACCACCGTCAGCGGCTTCGGGGTCGCACAGGCGACCAGCGCGGGTCGACTGAGTGCGGTGGTGGATTCCTTCGGTTCCTACCTGACGGCGTATTACCTCGAGACCAGCGCCCCCGGCCTCAACTCCTCCGTGGTCACCTCGCCTCTCACGTTGAACGAGTCCTCCTTCCTGAACGGTGCCCTGATCAACGCGTCCCCCAGCGCCGTCACAGGTGCCGGGCTGAGCCAGTCCTTCGCGCTCCCGATAGCGACCCTGATCGTCGCCATTTTCGCGATGCAGATTGCCGCAACTGCGACCGCAATAGAGAAGGAACAGAAGACCCTCGAGACACTGCTGACGCTACCAGTTTCAAGGTTCCAGATCCTGGCCTCCAAGCTCCTTGGTTCCACTGTCATCGCAGCCGTGGGCGCCGTCACGTCGATAATCGGGTTCAGCTATTACTACTCGGAACTCCTGAGCTCCAGTTCGGGTTCAGCCGTCGCGGTGAATCTCGCCCCTACATGGAGTTACTATGCCATACTTGGCGTGCTGATGTTCCTGAACCTGGCCATGGCCACAGCACTGGCCATAGTGGTCTCGCTCTTCGTTTCGGACGTCCGTGGCGCCCAGGCCATCGTCGGTTACTTCTCGTTCCCCATAATTCTACCGTCACTTCTTGTGATCCTTGGTGACTTCAACATCATGCCCTGGCCCCTGAAGACGGCCCTTCTCGCAATCCCGTTCTCCTACGTGGCGATCGTTTCAGTCACGGGGCTCTTCGGGAATTACGTCTACGCTGCCATCGGCATAGTATATCTCACCGCATGGATCATTGCGTCCCTGTACATCGCCTCGAGGATTTTCAACTCAGAGAGGATCCTGACGTCAGGGTTCACCTTCGGGAGAAGGAAGAAGAAGCAGGCGGAAACCTAGGATCGGGCAGCCTGTAGCAAGCGTCGCGACTGAAGGGTTATACGTGCTAGTCCAAGACCGACGACCTGTTCGCGAACCATGCCCTTCAAGCCAGACTACGATGTCATAATCGCAGGAGGCGGCATGGCC
>DATFYS010000101.1:0-4975 GCA_035314885.1 Nitrososphaerales archaeon
GCGCCCGCCTTCCATCCGTTCCAGAACTTGTAGATGATGCCCGTGGTGACGCCTCCAAGGAACCCTATCTTCTGGCCGTTGCCGGCCATGGCTGCCGCCAGTGCCCCTACGATTGCACTGCCGATGTGTTCCTGGTACTTGATTGCCACCACGTTGGTGATGTTGTAGATGTCCCCGTCAACCTGCGCGAACTTCTGGTTGGGGTACTGGGCCGAGTACTGTGCGATTGCCGAGTCCATGTCGAACCCGATACCGACGATCAGGTTGAGGTGGTCGCCAATCAGGGTGGCAAAGAGGTTCGGAATCAGGGACGTCTGGGTGGCTACTTCGTACTTGTAGTCGACCCCGAGGGTGCTGTTCGCCTGCAACATACCGTCGTAGGCGAGCTCATTGAAACCACGGTCCCCGATGCCGCCGATGTCGAACACTACACCCACCGACATCCCCTTTCCAGGGAGAGGTCCGGTGGTTGTCGAGGATGAGGAGCTGGATGATGACGAGCTTGTTTGATAGTAGAAGACATAGTAGGCTGCCGCAGCTGCGACAACCAGTAGGACTACGACTACTGCTACTGCTGCCGCTGTGCTGACTGCTTTTCTGTCATGAAGAATCAAGGAATTCTCGCCGTCGGCCTTCGTCACTGGTTATTTAAACGCGAATGCAGTATTTTGTCGGTTTTGAGTAGTCCGCGCAAAAGGCAAAAGTATTGATGGATTTCAGGAGAGCCGGAAGCGCATGAGGATACTCGTCGCCGGGTTCATCACCATCGACACGATCCAACTCCCGGTGCGGGAAATCGTCTCGGTCGGGGGTCCCCCGGCGTACGCGGGCCTTGTCTGCTCCAGGTTCGGCTATGACGTAAGGCCGCTCACCAAGGTGGGAAACGACTTTCCTGATGAGCAGGCGATTTGGCTCGCCCGCAACGGTGTTGCTCTGAGCCAGGGGGACAGGAGCCGGGTGAAACCAACCACGCGTTTCATGATCTCGAAGAGCGAAGGTGAAAGGACCCTTACCATGGTGAGCCGATGCGAGGACATTTCAGCCAATCAGATACCTCCGGACATGCGGTTCGACGCGTCCCTGATCAGCCCCATAGCAGGGGAGATTTCCAACCTCCTTCTCACCGAGATCTCTGCTCGGACAGACTTCACCTTCCTGGATCCGCAGGGTTTCGTGAGGGCCTTCGACGAGAGGGGGAGGGTGACATCCAAGCCCCTGGCTGACCGGAGCATCATCTCAAAGGTGGACGCAGTCAAGATGGACAGGTCGGAGGCAGAATCAATCACAGGACGGGCGGACCCGGTCGAAGCGCTGAGGAGGGTCGCCGCCATGGGTCCGCGGAAGGGGATGGTAACGCAGGGAGGCGATGCTTCCTTTGTCCTTGATGGCTCAAAAATCTACAGGGTGGAGGTCCCGAAGAGCCAGGTGGTCGACACCACGGGGGCGGGTGACGTCCTTAGCGGGGCAACGATATCGTGGTACCTGAGAACCAGGGACTTCCTCAGAAGCGCGTGTTTTGGTCTGGCGGCTTCGTCACTTTCGCTCCATATGATCGCACTCGGGAAGGTCGACCTGCCAATGAGCGTTGACGAGGGCGCTATGAGGCTTTTTTCGCTTGCCAGCCCAGTTGCCGCCGTGTAATCCCAAGTCTCGCCATCCCAGATTCCAGTTCCTTCCGGGTGGGACTCCCCCTTGTCTCGAATCTTGTCGCCTTAAGGGCGCCAGCGAGGTTGGCCCACGCTACCGCCTCGGTCGTGGGTGCCCCCCTGAGAATGTAGCTGGAGAATACGCCTAGGAACGCGTCTCCCGACCCCGTGCTGTTCACCGCCCTGAGGCCCAGTCTGGCAAGGCTGACTCCTTCGATGCGGGTGGTTACCCCTCCCTTGGCGATGACGCACCCCGCTTGACCAAGGGTCGCGACGATTGTAAGGTCCGGGAACTTCTTCCGCAGGACCCTTAGTGCCAAAGCGACGTCATTCGTTCGGCACAGGTTCCGGAGCTCATTGCTGTCGAGGATTATGAACTGCGCCTTCGCTGCAACGGTGGATATGCTCCGCAATCCTTCGGCGGCTCTCACCCCCGGGCTGTAGAGAACCTTGGCCCCTTCTTGGCTGGCGATCCTGGCGACCTCGTTGGCGACCTTGACAGGTGCATCCATCACGACCACGAGGTCATTGCCCGAGAGGGCTGCCCGCACTCCCGTAGCCCCTAGATGGGATGGATCGAGCTCGGCATTGGCTCCAAAATGGGTGTGGATTGTCTTCCTTCCCTGTCCGTCCACAATGATGTACGCCCTCCCGGACCTCCTCCCCTTGAGGACAACTATCCCACGGGTCTCGACCCCCTCGTTGCGGAGGAGCACCACCTGTGTCCCCGAGACCTCGTCGTCCCCCAGGGCCCCGACCAGGGACACCCTGCCAGGGCCGAGGATTCTCGCAGCTGCCACGGCGACATTGGCACCCTTGCCCCCTGAATATTCCTCCACGAGGCGGACTGGGACCTCTTCACCGGGCCTGGCGAACCTCTGCTCGAAGATGCTCACGTCCCAGTTGATTGCCCCAACCACGGCAAGCCTCCCCTCAGCACGACCGCCCGAGTTGGGGGCCGGAGGCATCTCCTTTCCCAGCTAGTAGGACCTGCCGTAGTTGGCTATCATCTTCGAAGGCTCCCCGCAGGAGGCGCATCTGCCGTGAGCCTTCTTCTGGTCAAGCGGGATGTTCAGTATCTTCCCTCCTGCCTCGGACCCCAGCCTGTCCTCACAGGCCTTCGTGCCGCACCATGGAATCCTGACAATCCCACCGTGGGTGGCAATGGTCTGCTTCAGCTCCTCGAGGGTCTGGGCGTCCCTGGTGTTCTTCTGCAGCTCATGAGTCGCCCGGGCAAGAAGGTCCTTCTGCATCGTCTCGAGGTCGGTGGCCGTCTCAGATTCGATCGACTCCGCTCTTATGATCCGTTTCTTCCCGGTGTCTCTCCTGACGAGAACCGCCTGACCTGCTTTGAGGTCTCTCGGACCTATCTCGACCCGCAGAGGGATCCCCTTCAGCTCCCACTCGTTGAACTTGCGCCCAGGGGTCAGATGGTCTCTTTCGTCCAGTTTGGTCCTGAACCTGGCTGAGAGGCGCTTCGCCACCCTGCGGCATTCTTCGAGGACCTCCTTCTTGCTCTCGTCGTTGACTATGGGGACGATCACCACCTGGATCTTCGCGAGCTTCGGAGGAACCACCGCCCCTTTGTCGTCGCTATGCGCCGCCAACATCACTCCGATTTCCCTGGTGGTGATCGCCCAGGTGTTCTGCCACGCCAATTGGTTTTTTCCTTCTTCGTCGATAAAGGTGATATCGAAGGCCTTTGAGAACTTCTGACCGTCGAAGTGGAAGTCGGGGCCCTGTATTGCTTTGCCATCCGGGAGCAGGTGCTCGATGCTGTAGGACTCCTCGGCGCCGGCGAACTTCTCTGAGTCTGTCTTCCTTCCGACATATCCTGGAAGAGCGAGGTAGTCTTCTGTGATGGTCTTGTAGATGGAGAGGATCTCCTCTCTTTCCCCCGCCGCTTCTTCCCTTGTCGCGTAGGCGCTGTGTCCCTCATTCCAAAGGAACTCCCTCGTGCGGAGGAATGGCGTCGGGTGCTTGAACTCCCAGCGAACGACATTGTTCCATTGATTCAGCCTGAGCGGGAGGTCTCTCCAAGACCTGACCCACCTCGAGATTACTTCATACATCACAGCCTCGGAGGTTGGCCTTATCGCCAACCTTTCCTCCAGCTGTGTGTTGCCTGCCTGGGTGACCCAGGCGACCTCTGGGGAGAACCCCTCAACATGCTCGGCCTCCTTCTTCAGGAGGCGCTCAGGTATGAAGAGAGGGAAGTAGACGTTCTGAATCCCGGCCTCCCTGAACCTCGAATCCGTGGCCTTCTGGATCTCTTCCCATATGGCATATCCTAGAGGCCTGAAGACCATGCACCCTGACACAGGGCTGTAATCGGCGATCTCTGAGCGGATGAGTACCTGCGTATACCATTCGTCGAAGTCCTCCGATTTCTTCGCAGTTATCCCCTCCTTGACCTCTGGCATCAGCTCCCGGTCGCCGACGGGCGGGATAAAAGAGCACGCCCTGGCGGGCGCAAGCCCATGATCTAGAAGCTGGTCCCCACGATGAACAGTCCAATGGCGAGGAAGACCCCCGCCGAGAGGAAAAGCAGCCTCCGCCGGGTGAGGACCCTTCCAAGAGTGTTGCCAAGTGCCGTCTCGAACGCGGTGGCGGCAATGAGGCCGAGGCATGCCCCCGAGAAGACCAGCAATGGGTCGGCGTAGCGGGCCAGGAAGACCACGGTGAGGACTTCCGTGGCATCTCCGGCGAGGTCCAGGAACGCGAGAGAACTCACCATCGAGAGAAACCCCCTGCTTCTGACACCATCTCCCGACGGGATCCCTTCATCACCTGCGGACCCGTTCATGACGATCCTAGCCGTCAGAAACACACCATAACCCAGCATCACGGCGCCCCCCGCCAGTCGGATCCAGATTATGGGGAGGACTGTAATCAGGAGGGAGCCGAAAGACACGATGACCGCTGTGGTAAAGAGAAATGCGAGAGAACCTGCGAGGAATACCCTGGTAGGCTTCATCCGCGTGGCGAATGCGAGGATGAGAAGGGCGTCCTTGTCCGTGAGCTCGGCCACGAAGAGCGTGGCGGCTATGGCAGCGAAGGCGGCGACGGCCTGGTCGACCATGCCGAATCCGAACCGGGAAGACTAGGCTCCTTCGGGCTTGCTTTTCTTCCTCTCTGGCCAGAGGAACAGGATAAGGCCTATGACCAGAAACACCAGGGCAACAGGAAGATCAGCGGCAGATTTCAACTTGCCAAGGGCGTAAAGCGCTCCTGGCACAAGGATCATCGCCACGATGCCGAGGAACTTCGTGCTCCGGATCGCCGACAGCTGGAACTGGACCCGCATCAGGTAGCTCAGTAGGAAGAGC
>DATFYS010000102.1:0-9594 GCA_035314885.1 Nitrososphaerales archaeon
GACGTTGGTGACCTGGTCGATGACCCCAGCGTCCATCCCCGCGAGCAGGGTCTTGTTTGCGTAGATCCGCGCAGGGACATGCATCCCGGCCTTGTAGGAAGTGGGGATCTCCCAGGTGACGTCGGAGACCTGCTTGATAGAAGCCAGCTGCACCATGGATTCCGACCGCTGCCTCGGTCTTGCTTGTTTAAGCGTTTTCAGGGTCGGTCGACTGCGGTCAGATGTCGAGGACCACTATTGCCTTCCAAGACTTTCCGGCCCTGGTGACTCCGAACATGTGCATGGTGACAGCCTTCGCGTCGTTGCGGAGCTTTTGCCTGCCGCGGTCGATTGGCTCCCCCTTTGCGAGTGCCCTGAGCGATTTCCCGTCGGGGGAGACAGTTACTTCGTACTTCGAGAAGAGCAGAGACTCCACGTCCTTCACTACGATGAGCTCGGTAAGGAAGTCGTAGAGGAGCCTGTCGAGGTCATCGGCTCTGAACTCGAAGGTCTTGGTCACCCGCTGCCTGACAGTCTTGGGGTCGACCATGACCTCGGTCAGGGCGGCGGCGCACGATTCGAAGAGCCCGCTGACCGTGGGGGAGGTGGCTTCGAAGGCGACGTCTGCCAGCGCGATGTCGGGGAGGAACCTGTGGCCCAATCTGCGACGCCGTCCCGGCGAGGCTAAGCTCTTAACCGATGCGGAGGAAGTGCGGCTGTGAAAGGGAGGCTCCTGGAGACGGTCCTTGGGGACCCTTACTCGAACCTGGCCCTCGAGGAGGCGCTCTTCGTTGAGATGAAGCACCCAGCCCTGCGCGTCTGGGAGAACAAGAAGGCGGTAGTGATTGGAAGGGCACAAAGGGCAGAATTCGAGACCGACCTGGCCTATTGCAAGGACCACTCGATACCAGTCGTGAGGAGGATTACCGGCGGCGGGGCTGTGTATCACGGGCCCGGGAACCTCAACTGGTCCTTCTTTGTCCCGCGACAGGAAGGGGCGGAATCGGATGCAAGAGGAGTTTTCACAACATTTGCTGGGATTCTTGTGCGCGCACTGAGGGATAGTGGACTCGGCTGCAGGTTCGTCCCTCCCAACAGTGTCGCAGACGTCAACGGGAAGGTGAGCGGGATGGCAGCGTACATCTCGAAGGCGGGGGTTCTCTGCCACGGGACCCTGCTCGTCTCTGCTGACCTGGATGAGTTGGAGAGGCTCACGAGGCCGAACCCCGTCACTTTGGAGCGCAAGTATACGAGAAGCAGGTTCGTCCCCGTCTCGAACTGCGGAGTAAAGCCCCGGACCTTCGTTGAACAGCTCGCGAATGCGTCGGGATACGAACTGGACCGTGACGGACTGACTGAGGACGAACGAAACAGGACTAATAGGTTGCTCGAGAAATACAGGAACGACGAGTGGAATCTCGGGGACCCCTTCGGCTAGACGATCCCCAGCTCTTTCCCTGCCTTCCCGAATGCGCCTATGGCGAAGTCGAGGTCCTCCCTTGTCAGGGCGGCGTTCATGATCGTCCTGATCCGAGCCTTGCCCTGGGCGACCATGGGGTAGATTATCGGCAGGGCGAAGACCCCAAGCTCGTAGAGCCGGGAACTCAGCTTCTTGGTCTTCCCGCTCTCGCCGACCATCACCGGGGTGATGGGGGTCTCGCTCCTTCCGATGTCAAAGCCTAGATCTTTCATTGCCTTCTTGAAGTAGCGCGTGTGCTCCCAAAGGCGCTTCGTGTGCTCCGGTTCGTGCTCAAGGACATCTACTGCGGCTATGCACGCGGCGACCACAGCCGGGGGGTTGGAGCCGCTGAGGAGCCAGGTTCTGGACTTGTTGTAGGCGAAGTTCCTCAGGTCATTCGACCCCGAGATGTGCCCTCCGACGACCCCGAAGGCCTTGGAGAATGTCCCCATCTCCACCTGGACCCTGTCCCTCCCCAGCCCGAAGTGCGACACTATGCCTCTCCCGCCCTCGCCGAGGACTCCTTCGCCGTGGGCATCGTCCACGTAGACCATGGCTCCGTGCTCGGCGCCAAGGGGTGCGATCTTGTCCAGAGGTGCGATGTCTCCGTCCATGGAGAAGACTCCGTCAGTGATGATCAGGATCCGCCTGTACTGAGGGGAGGCCCTTTCGGCTTCGCCGAGGACCCTCGAGAGGTCGGACGGGTCGGCGTGCCTGTAGACCTTCCTGTCCGCCACCGAGAGCCTGACACCATCGATTATGCTCCCGTGATTCAGCTCGTCACTGATGATGAGGTCCCCCTTGCCTGCAAGCTGGGGAATCAGCCCGGAGTTCGCAGCGTAGCCGGTCTGGTAGACCAAGGAGGCCTCGGCCCCCTTGAACGCAGCAAGGCGCCTTTCGAGTTCCATGTGCAGGTCCATGGTCCCTGCAATCCCCCTGACCGAGCCAGATCCGGCGCCGTGAGTCTTCACGGCGGCTATGGCGGCTTCCTTCAGCTTGGGATGGTTGCTAAGGCCGAGGTAGTTGTTTGAGCAAAGCATCAGGACCTTCTTCCCGTCAACGATGCACCATGGGGTGCTCGGGCCACCGAGGATCCGGAGCTTCCAGTCCAGCTCCTCCCTGACGAGGTCGTCGTATTCCTCCTTCAAGAAAGCCGTCGGGTCTCTCATGCTCTCGACTCGCGGGCCCTGCGAAGGTTAAACGTCTTTCCGCTCGGGGGCGAGCCGGGGCTCCAACTTCGAGAGGAGGTCCGTCACCATCCGCGGCAAGTCGTAGTCGTGGTTCCATCCCCAATCCTTCCTGGCCTGCGAGTCATCCACAGATCTCGGCCAGGACTCGGCTATCTTCTGTCTCGAGTCGGGGGAATAGGTGACCTTGAAAGTCGGTACATGGCGGCGGATCTCCGCGGCGAGTTCCCCCGCTGAGAAGCTGACCCCTGAGAGGTTGTAGCCGGTATGCCGTGGCACATGACCGGGATCAGCTCCCATGAGCATCACAGCCGCCTTCATGGCGTCCGGCATGTACATCATCGGGAGCACTGTGTCCTCCCTTAGGAAACATGTGTAGGAACCTTCTTTCAATGCCGCGTAGAACATCTCGACCGCGTAGTCCGTGGTCCCTCCCCCAGGGAGGGCATCGCTGATCAGTCCGGGGAACCTCAGGCTTCTGACGTCGACTCCGAACTTCAGGAAGAAGTAGTTGCAGAGGAGCTCGCCCGCCACCTTGGTCACCCCGTAGATTGTGGTGGGGTTGAGAGGAGCGTCCTGCGGAGTGTTGGTGCGGGGGACGTCCGGCCCGAAGGCGGCGATGGAGCTCGGCCAGAAGACCCGCCTGACTCCGCTCGTCCGAGCGACTTCGAGGACGTTCCACAGGCCTTCCATGTTGTCCTCCCAGGCCAGCCTGGGGTTCATCTCCCCTTTCGCCGAGAGGAGGGCGGCCAGGTGGTAGATGGTGTCGATGCGGTGGTCCTTCGCCACTGCCATCATTACATCTAGGTTGCCGGTGTCGAGCATTACGAACGGGCCGTCCGGTCGTGTGGGGACGCGGGGAGCCCTCTGGTCAGCAGCTACGACGTTGTCGGCCCCGAAGAGGGCACGAAGGCGAGGGACGAGTTCGGTCCCAATCTGGCCTGAAGACCCGGTCACAAGAATCCTGGTTGCCACGCCTGAAGCGCTCTGGCCCTAACGTTGTTAAAGATTCAGAAGAGCTACGAGAGGACCTTCATGGTGATGGTGGAGACGACCCCGGGCCTCGACCTGAGGTTGTCGGCGATTATGGACTTCACTGCCTGGTCGTCGGCGCCTTCGACCATCACAAGCAGATCGTAAAGGCCGTATAGCTGATAGACCGACTTTATCCCCGCGGTGCTCCTGAGGGCGCTCATGCTCTGCTCCTCCGAGCCGGGAGTGAGGTTGACGAGCACTATCGCCTTCTCCATGTGATGGCAGCCAACGGAGGGGGCTGGGATAAAAGATTATGCACTGCAGATTCATTATTTCTGCAGGCGGCGTATTGCCTCGGAAAGGGGGAGGACCTCCTCCTTTCCTGCTTTCATGTCTCTGAGGGTGACAGACTTCCCGGCGAGCTCCTTCATCCCCACGATCAGGGCCCAGGCCACCCCCGCTTTGGCAGCGTCTTCGAGCTGCTTGCCCAGGCTCCTCCCCGGAAGGGATAGGTCCCCGGGGATTCCCTCCCCTCTTATGTGGGCGAGCACGGCCGAAGCATAGCCGTAGGCGTCGGGGGAGGCGCAGGCCACCACCGCGGATCTTCCTGGCACGGTCTGCTCTTCGGCCATGGACATCGCTTCCCTTTCCACCCCTCCAGCCGCACCAGTGGCCGAGAGATCGGCTCTGCCGAGAGCTCTGGGGAGTGCGTCGTACCTTCCCCCTCCGCAGAGGGAGCCGAGCTTCAGGTTCGCACCGTCGACGGCTTCGAAGACTATGCCGGTGTAGTAGTCTATCCCCCTCACGATCCTCAGGCTGTACTCCACGTTGGCGACTCCCCTTGACCTGAGGATGTCCCTCAGCCTCGTCAGGTCTTCGGTGAAGTCCAACTTCATCTCGGAAGTCTTGCGCAGGACCTTGTCGGGTTCACCGCTCAGTTCACCCAGCGCAAGCAGCTCGCCCAGCTCTCCGCGAGAGAACCCCTTGGCCGTGTACTCCTCCTCAAGCTCACGGCGGGTCTTCTTCTCGACCTTGTCGAGGGCCCTCATGAGCTCGACCATCTTGGCGGAATCGGTGATCCCCAGCTTGTTCCTGATGAACCCTTCGACCACTCGCCTGTCCCCCACTTTGATCAGAGCCCTCTGGAGCCCCACGCGTCTGAGGATGGCAGAGCTGGCGTCGATGACCTCGGCGTCGGAATCGACAGAAGGCGGACCGAATATCTCGAGGTCCCACTGGTGCGACCACCTGTAGCGGCCGTACTGAGGCTCGTCGTACCTCCACATCCCCCCGAAGGATGCAATCTTGGCCGGGAGGCGAAGGTCCCTCCTTGAACAGACGTAGCGGGTTATCCCCACGGTGCGGTCGAAGCGGAGGCCGACGTCCCTCCCACCCTTGTCCTTGAATGCGTAGATCTCCTTGTCGACGTCCTCGCCGCTCTTGGCCCTGAGGATGGAGAGATGCTCCAGGGCCGCAGGCTCCATCACCTGGAAGTTGTAGAGGCGGGCGACGTCCTCGAAGGCACCCCTCACCTTGGCATGGCGGGAGTACTCATCGGGCTCGATGTCCCGCATCCCCCGCGGGAGGTTCAGGTCCGTGTTAGTCGACCTTCCTCTTCAGGGAGGAGAGCTGGGCGAGCATGGCTGTGAGCTGGAGCTCGGGCTGAGAACCCTCGACGAGGCGAAAATCAAACTCGGCAAGGATTGAGACCGCCTTGGCCATGTCTTCCACGTGCAAGGTCCCGAGGCTCTCGTTGGCGAATCTCAGGAAGTCCCTTTCAGGGATCCCGTAGACCCGGGTCAGCTCGATCATCTTCGTCCTGGCGGAGTTGAAGTCCCCGTCCAGGGCGAGCTTCATGACCTCGGAGACCCTCGCCTTGACGGTGGAGCCCGTGACGGTGCGAACAGATTCGACGGTGACCTCGCCCGACACCGAAGCGGCCTGCAGGAGGTTGATGGCCTGGCGCAGGTCCCCCTGGGTCCCTTCGTAGATGGCGGCGAAGACAACTTCGGAGGCGACCTTGACCTTCTCCTTCTTCGCGACGACCTTCAGGTGCTCGGTGACGGAAGCCTCGTCGAGGCGCTGGAACCTGAAGATGACGCACCTGCTCTGAAGGGGCTCGATTATCCCCGACGAGTAGTTGCAGACGAGGACGAACCGGGTCTGCTGTGAGTTCTCCTCCATTATCCTTCGGAGGGCGGTCTGCCCGTCGGAAGTCATCTCGTCTGACTCGTCCAGGATCACGAGGCGGTAGGGGATGCCTTCCCTGCGGTCGGTGAAGCGGGCGAAGGTCTTGACTCGCTCCCGCACCACGTCGATCCCTCTCTCGTCGCTGGCGTTCAGGGTGAGGGTGTAGTCGCGCCAGTGCTCGCCAAGTATCTGCTGGGCGAGGATCATGGCGGTCGTGGTCTTCCCTGACCCTGGAGGGCCGGCGAAGAGGAGGTGGGGGAGCTCTCCCTTCTTGGTCAGCATGTGCTTCAGGCGTTGCTTTATGGTCTCTTGGTCGACGAGCTCATCCATTTTCGTCGGCCGGTATTTCTCGACCCACATGAGGTCCTCGATGGGCAATCAGCTCACTTCCGATATGACGAGGCGGGGTCGGGGAGGCAGTATTTGTGTTCCATCTGTCGAGGAGACTTCGGGATTTCAGGCGGCTTTGAGGCCAAGGTACATCTGGGCGAGTTCTGCGTGGGTGAGGAGTTCCTTGGCTCCACCCTCGAAGACCCTCCTTCCTCCGACGAGCAGATACGCCTTGTCCCCCATCTCAAGAGCCCGCTTCGCGTTCTGCTCGACCAAGATCACGGTGAGGCCGAGGTCCTTGGCAACGGTCTCCACAGTCTTCAGCACTTGAGTAGCGAGTTTTGGCGAGAGATTCGCGGTGGGCTCGTCGAACATGATTACGGTGGGCTTCCTCAGCAGGGCCATGGACATGGCCACCATCTGCCTCTCGCCGCCGCTCAGGTTCTGGACTCTGGTTTTCATGTATTTCTCTACCTGGGGGAACATCGAGGCGACGTCCTTGAGTCTGCTTTCGAACTCGGCCGTGGTCACTGTATACCCCGCCATCCTTAGGTTCTCGGCAACGGTGAGCTGAGTGAATGAGCTCTCCGTCTGTGGCAGGTAGGCAAGTCCCCTTCGAGCGATTTCGTGGGGTTGCAGCTTGGCGATTGACTTCCCGTCGAGCAGGATATCCCCCTCGTAAAGGTTGGTTATCCCGGCTATCGTCTTCAGAAGTGTGCTCTTTCCTGAGCCGTTCGGCCCGACGATGACGGTGACCTGCTTGGGTTCGGCTTTCAACGTAATGTCGGTGAGGATGTGGAGGTTGCCGTATCCCGCGGAAATACCTTGGACCTCTATCAAGTTACCCACCCAGATAGGCTTCGATCAGTCGTGGGTCGGCCATCACTATCTCAGGCTTACCGGCGGCGATGATCTTCCCAAAGGCCATGGCAACCACCAGGTCGACGTACTTCAGCGCGATGTCAAGGCGGTGCTCTATGATGAAGAAGGTCACCCCGAGGTCCGTTCGCAGGCTCACCAGCTTCTCGAATATCTCGTGGGCCAGACGAGGGTTGACACCAGAAATCGGCTCGTCCAGAAGCACAGTCTTCGCCCCGGACATGAGGGCGCGACCGATCTCGAGGAGTTTCATCTGGCCTCCGCTGAGGCTGTCAGCGGGCTTGTCCCAGACCTCGTAAAGGCCTACGAGGTCCAGAATCTTGAAGGCACTCTCGGCGGTCTCCGTCTCCTTGTTCATCCAAGATGACCTGACCAGCGACTTGATGAAGCTCTCGCCAGGGTGGTCTTTGACCGCGACCATGGCGTTTTCAAGGACAGTCAGATTCCAGAAGAGGCTCGGGATTTGGAACGTCCTGGCCAATCCCATCCTGTATATCTTGTAAGGGGGGACCTTGGTGATGTCCTGGCCGTCGAAAATGACCTTGCCGGCGTCGGCCTTGTAAAGGCCCGCAATCGTGTTGATCAGGGTCGTCTTTCCGGAACCATTGGGACCAATGAGAATCGTAAGTTTCTTCTCTTCGACGTCGATGGAGACGTCGTCCACGGCCCTAAGACTCCCGAATGATTTCGAGACGTTCTGAACCTGAATGGTTGTAGGCATTTCGAAAAAATGAAGAAGGGGGTGGGATCCCCCCTAAGGAATACCTTGTGGCTTGGCGATCCAGTTTACTACTTGCGCGACAGGGTCGTAGGTCCCGCAGACAATCCACTTTGCTGTTCCTGACCCCGAGCCTGGCACGATGCAGAAGAACTGGTAGGATGCGAAAAGTCTGTCGCCTGCTGTGTTGAGAACGGTCACACCTGTGGCGCCGAAGAATCCTGCGGCGATCGCCGGCAGCACAGTCTGCATGCATGGGCCGTCTTGGGTTGCTGTGAAGTGAGCCGATGGCGCGCAGTACAGGATTGACAATGCTGCCAGCCACATGTCGTCGTAGGTTCCCAGCGTGTAACCGTCGCAGAGAGTGCTGCGTGCGGTAAATTGCCGAGCGCAGACGTTCGCAGCGAGCGGGCTGTTGAAGAACCCTGGGAAGCTGGAGACGAGCCTTGTCTGGGCGTCGATCGACGCGTATGTGGAGTTCACCAGTGGAGATTCGTCTCCCTGCCCGTCAGTTCCGAACCAGGGCAGGGTGGACGATAGAAGATCTGGGTAGTTGTTGGATGCCTGGACTGCAATCTGGCCGTACTCGTCGAAGGATACGACGTAGATTCCGACGTGGGCAGCTCCTACAGAAGACACCGCCGACTTGTAGGCGCTGTCCAACTGACCAAGAACTGGGACGTAGTTGCTTGTCGAGATGTCGAATGGAATGCTGGCGACTACAGTGCCACCAAGTGAAGTGAAGGTGGAACCTGTCGCATTGGCGAGTCCTGCCCCGTATCCGTCATTCCTGAAGAGGATAACTACGTCCTTGACTCCTGACTGCAGGAGTTCATGGGCGTCGGCAGGGCCCTGGAAGTTGTCAGCTGGGGGTGTCCTGAACAGATAGTCCCCTGGGAGGGCGATGGCAGGGTTCGTCGAAGACGGACTGATCATCACGATATGGTTGGTGTTCGCGAAGGGCAACATCGCACCAGCGGTTCCGCTATTCAGCGGTCCAACTGTGATGTGAATGCCCTGGGTCAGAAAAGAGTTCATGATGGTTGCAGTCAGGGTGTTGTCCTCCTTGTAGTCCTGCAGGCTCTGTTGGAAGACCACCTTGCCAGCGAGTGGCGTTGTCTGGATCCAAGCGTTGATGTCTGCAAGGGCGAAGCCTGCGTTTGCTGCATCGTCGGCGCCCTGGCCGGCGAGACCGTCGGACAGGTCCTGAAGGTCACCGATGGTGAAGGTGCCGCTGAGGTTGCCGGCAGCTTGTGCCGCCCCTACGAGGATGGAGTTGTTGAGTCCGCCCAAACAGGAGAGACATGCTGGCGGGCCTGTCCCTGTGACAGTGCTGGTGACTGTTGTCCCTCCAACGGTGACTGTTGTTCCTCCTGTGGTTACGACTGATGTTTGAGTTTCAGTTTTTGTTGTTGTTGGGCCTATTCCTAAGCCGTAAATCGCGCCTGCACCGATTATTATTCCCACGATAAACAGCGCGGCTACGGCTATGGTTGAAATGCCGTTTCTTTTCATGTTTTCTGTAGACCGCTGCATATGCGGGAAACTATTTAACGCTTGGTGGGCCGTTATTTGCCCCACGACCACTTGTTAGACCCAATTCTGACCAACGCCATAACGTATGGGTCGATCTACGGGATAATGTGTGTCGGACTTACTCTGACCTATATGACCACGAAGGTTCCCAATTTCGCGCATTCTAACTTCGTCGTCTTTGCGATATTCACCGGAGCAGCGGCCCTAATCTTCGGGAGGATCTCAAGCAGCTACGAGACGCTTCCAATATCCTTCGTCACCGGAGGAGTCGTGGCCGTCCTCATGTACCTGCTGGTCCTCAAACCTCTCATCAAGAGAGGCGCGAACATAGTGGTCCTGAT
>DATFYS010000103.1:0-4660 GCA_035314885.1 Nitrososphaerales archaeon
CCAATTGTGAGGACGGGGACCTTGGCTACGCCTCCTTGCGAAGTTCTTCAAGACGAAGTGAGGATTCCTGATGGCGGACGCAGAACAAGACGCCTGAGGGGATTTCTGGTTGACGGGGGAGTAATTCCGGGTTCGAGCGGGAGTCCTGTGATTCTCAGACCGACGATAGGGCGCCTCGTCAAAGGAAAAATTCAGTTGGGGGTCCCACCAGCGCTGTTACTAGGTATTGTGGCTGAAACCAAATACGCCCCTATTCAGGTAAGTGGCGATGATTCGATGTCGTTTGCAGACTTGGGATTAGCTTTCGATGCTTCGACGATAAAAGAGACAATCGAATCGTTCTTCGAGTAATCCCCGCCCAGCATGTTGGGTGAGAGTCCCGCACTCCCCGCCACTGAGCCTGCGGTTTGCGTTGTCTGTCATCCATCATTCGTGGAAATCAATTCAGCGCAGACATATCATAGCCGGGCTATCGATGGCATTCATACTTCATTTCATTGAATGCGAGACGAGATGCTTAAGCGAGCAGTTCGAACCAGAATGCACAGAATAGTGCATAAGGCCCGGTCGGAAAAGTGGGGCATCACTCAAAAGGCGACACTCATAAAACGACACAACTAAAAGCGACAATGCATTGAAACCACCTCGAAACAATATAAGCCGTCGGGGTTCGGGCCATCCTAGTCACCGGAAGTTGACGTCCAGGACCTACGTTGGGACCAAGGCCTTCGCCATCAAGGGGTCTCTGCTCGACTCTTCAACCGTAACCAAGCTGGCCGAGGCTACATCTCTGGATGAGCTGGTCAACAGGCTCCGGGGGACCCCATATGCGACATCCCTCGCAGGCCTGACTCCACCCTACAGCGCGAGGAAAATCGAACTGGCGCTCCGAGGAAGGCAGGCCACTGTCCATCATACGATCATGCAAGGCGCAGGGAAGTACAAGATCATCGAGCTCTACTACCTCAGAAACATCGCATGGGACCTGAAGCTGGCTCTCAAAGCCAAGGCCCTGAACAGGACCTACGAGGAGACGATCGAATACCTGGACATGACCGCTGAGCAGCTGGTCGGGAGGAGAGACCTGCTCGCGAAGGTCCTCACCTCCAAGGACGTAAACGAAGCTGTATCGATGCTCTCGGGGACCGAATTCTCTGCCGACGCCGAGAAAGCGCTGGGGGTCTACAATGCGAAGGGGGAGGTCAGGTTCTTTGACGTCTACATAGAGCACGCGGTCCTCTCGGCGATATCGAAGGAGTACTCGCAGAACTCGAAGCTCTATTCGTACAGGACCAATGCCAACGGAGTGGGAGACATCGTCGCCATCGACATCGACGCCTACAACGTGGTGAGCGTCTTGAGGGCGAAGCTCTGGGGGCTTCGAGACGCCGAGGTCCAGGAGCTTATCATTACCCCGACCGGACGGGTGAACCTGTCGACCCTGAAGGCGATGGCAGCCGCCGAATCGGTGACAGACGGGGCCAAGCTGCTGGAATCCAGCTACCTCTTCTCCGTTCCGGGCGCCTCGAGCGAAGAGGGGGTGATAGACGCGGTGGAGGAGGCCTTCGCGAAGGAACTCAGACAGACGGCGGCCCTTGCCTTCGTCTGGCAGGGGCTCAGCGCCGGGACCATCCTGGCCGTCGTCAGGCTCATGGACGTGGAGGTCGGGAACTTGGCGGCCATTGCCATCGGGGTCGAGGCGAGGATGGACCCGAAGCAGATTCTGGCGAAGCTCAGGACCTAATCCCCTAGGGCTACGAGATTCCACTTCAAATCCTGCAACATTTATAAGCGGAATTCAGAAGCGCGTCCTCGTCGACTCATGCGCCGAATTCTGTTGGCGTCGTTCGCAGCGCTCTTCCTAACCTTCGTCATTGGAGGCATTGCGACCCCCGTCTTCGCTCAGACATCGACCAACTCCAACGCTGGCTTCAAGTTCCTGGCCGCGGGGATAGCTTTCGGCCTGGCCGCGTTCGGAGCGGGGCTCGGTGTCGGGACGTCTGGGTCGGCCGCAATCGCAGCAGTAACCGAGAAGGCTGAGGTCAGGACGACCGCGCTGATATTCGTCGTCCTCGCAGAGGCAATCGCGATCTACGGCTTCGCAATCGCGTTCATCATCCTGGGCCAGTCGGGCTGACCCGGGGTTCTAGAACTTCCTCTGTATCGTAAAATCTGCCAGGTCCTGTAACAGAATCGCTGCGCCGCTTCTCGGGAACGCCATGAGCTGCCTCTTCGCTTCCTCCGAGTAGTTCTGTGCAAGCGCTGTCATCTTGCCGACCACCTCACTCTCGCTGTGGGTCTTCAGTAGGCCTGCCGTGATCTTGTCCTGCGACCTCCAGTCGAGAAGGTCGTCTTTGAGCTGGTACGCCATCCCGAGGCTCCTCCCGTATTCGGCGAATGATTCGACTTCCTTGTCCTCGCCTCCCGAGATGAGCGCCCCCAGCTTGGCCGACGTCTCGAAGAGGGACGCCGTCTTCTCGCCAATTATCCTCAGGTACTCGTCCCACGTCAGCTTGTAGATTTGGGGGTCAATGGTGAGCTCGGAGTACTCCCCCTCGGACATTCTCAATGCGGCGTTGCTCACTTCCTCAGCTATCCTCCGGTCGTCGTATCTCGCTGCTATGGCCAGTATCATGGCGAAGACGAAATCTGCGCTGAGCAGGGACGCGTTGTAGCCGTACTTGATGTGGAAAGGGAGCTTTGACCTTCTCGCGGTCTCTTCGTCTATCACATCGTCATGGATTATGGATTCGGTGTGGAGGAGCTCCACGGCCACCGCCGCTCCGAGGACTCCGTCGTCCTTCCTCCCCAGGGCCTCGGCAGAAAGGAGCAGCATGACTGGCCTGATCCGTTTCCCGCCTTCTGTAGCGTATACCAGAGGGTCATAGAACCTTGAATGGGTATAGAGCCTCAGCTCCCGTGAAATGGCCCCGTCAACCCGCTCGATGTAGGGCTCCATTCGGGCTTCCAGAGATTCCAGCGAGAGTGACCTGTCTTCTTTCGCCAAAGGAAGCCTTCGGACTTCGCCCCTTTACATTCTATATAATATTATCCGGAACATGCAGGCGTTGTTAGAATTCGGTCTCCATGAAATCAGGGTGGGCCCCAGGTTCTACATCCTGCTACCGAAGCTAAACCGAACGCAGATGCAAACGCTGGGAGCCAGACTGAAGCGGCAGGGCTTCGCCATCAGTGGCGATTCTTCAATGACGGCAAGGGAAAGGGAGTCCGTTCTCCACATCGATTCCGGTGGCCTCTGCTGGTCCACAACCGACCCCGCTGACTGGATCGTACCCGCAATCCCCGAGTTATTGAGCGCACCCAAGGAGGAAGTCCCATTGGAGCAGCTGAAGCGTCGATACTTCTCCCTCCAGACTTCTGGTTCTAGCGCCATCCTGAGGTTCGAGCCACGGATTGAAAGAGGGTCGCTCTGGAGAGCCCTGAGGGGGACCGGGGATTGTGGTCTGGCACCCGATGAGTTCGCCGTCATCATGTTCCTCTTAGAGCACACCGGAGGCCGGGTGAGCCTCGTTACCGATTTCCCGACGACGTCCTCCCGACGGAGGGTCATTGGGGGAAGACAGTATTTCGAGTCCAGCCTCACTTCCCCTCAGGCCCGCTCCACCTTGTCTAGCGTGTCGAAGCACGGGGCAAGGAAATCCTACGTCCCCGAACGCGGCGTCCTCACTATCACCTCTTTCACCCCCCCGTCGAGACGTGGATGGGTCGAATTCTTCGAAGGACTCGGGGAGTGGTGCTACTTCCGTCCCCACTAGCGCAAAAGGTCTAATTGGCTGATTCAAGAGGGCGGGTTCGCCCCGGTAGCAAGAGAATTCTGTAGCTTGTGGGTCGTTAAAAGCCCTGGCTGGATGATATCCAGGTCGGCTCGTATACCAAATGAGAAGGCCGATGACTAGGGAAGATAGAGCATGTTGGCTGGACACCGAGGGATGCATACCAACGCTCATTCGTTCGAGAGGTTCACTTTCTAGTGAGATAACAATCGTTCAATCTGAGATAGGACCCCTCAATGATTATGCCGCGGGAGCAAAAGCAGATGGAGTTGTCTGCCATGTCTCTCGACATCAGCGTGCCTGGCGAGCTCGAATCTACGGTATCAGGAATGTTGACAGGGAAATCAGGTTGATTGGCAAGTTCGTCAGAACTTCAAAGCGCAGGAAGGAAATCAGACGGTTCTACCGGATGGTTCGTTCTCGATGGCGTGCGAGACTTGAACTAGAACGTGGAAGGCTATTTACTGGCAATTCAAAGGGTGCAATGCCCCGGTAGTATAGGGCCCGTCAGGGCGTACAGCCCGGTCAAACATACGGTATCGATAGTATGCTGGCCTTTCGAGTCGGCGACCCGGGTTCGAATCCCGGCCGGGGCAAGTATGATAAGCTCAGAATGAACTCCGTCTGGCTAATAGGGTGTGATTCTGGCCAATTTGGGCAAAGAGGTTTCGCAGGTTGAGGACCCACAGAGTTAATCCCCCACTCCCTGATCGATTTGATCTAAACCAGCCCAGACCTCTAGGCAGTCCTTCATTGCTCAGATCGGAGCCCTCGTTGCCTTGTAGGCTTCGAACAAAGTGACAGCCGAGGCAGCCACAACCAGAACGAGAGCAAAAACATACGTGGAGGAGACCTGGGTAGGACGC
>DATFYS010000104.1:0-20060 GCA_035314885.1 Nitrososphaerales archaeon
CAACCTTGTTCATCCCCTTGTACTTCGGGGAACTCCCGTGGGCGGGCTCGAACATTGCGAAATCGTCACCGAAGTTACCCGAGTAGACAACCCCGATGCTCCCCACAAGCCCCGAAGCCTCCTCCGAGAGGATATCCATGAACAGGTTGGTCCCCACAATCACATTCCGGTTGAACCTTTGCGGGTTCTTCACCAGCTGCTGAGCCATGTTGTCCACGAAGAGATCTTCTAGCTCCACCCCCTGATACTTGCGGGCAATCCCCCTTACGGCGTCAAGAAACATGGTGTCCGTCACCTTGAGGATGTTGGCCTTCGAGATCGCCACGACCTTCTTCCAACCCCTGCGCTTCGCCTCTTCGAAGGCGAACCTCGCCACCTTGGTGGACTTCTCCCTCGTTATCAGCCTGAGCGCTATTGACACGTCGTCAGAAAGCTTGTGCTCCAGCCCAGAGTAGAGCCCCTCGGTAGCCTCCCTGACCATGACGAAGTCGACATCCCCCAACGGTCCCACCTGTCCCGCGAAGGTCTTGACCGGCCTCACGTTGGCATAGAGGTTGAACCTCTGGCGGATACTGACGGCGACGCTCCTCGGAGTCCCCGGCGTGGGCAGCGTGGTTGTGGGTCCCTTCAGGCAGCAGTCCGAGTCCTCGAGCACCTTCCAGCTTTCGTCAGGTATGAAACTAGGGCCCTTGTTCTTCGTCCACCACTCGGAGCCTCCCTCAACGGGGATGAACTCGGCCTTGGAACCGGCTGCCTTCAGGACGGAAAGTGTGACATCTACAAGTTCAGGGCCAGTGCCATCCCCCTTGAATACCGCGACCTTCAAGCCCAAGGAAGCGCGCCTTCCGCCTGCGTTTAAAACGATTGTGCGGACTCATCCTTCGATTCTGAAGCCCCGCAGATTCTTGGGCTTTGTACGGACCACATTGACCCCGTCTACTCTCGCCCGGGGCGGTCCTCGCTTCGCCCAGTCGACCACCTTCCTCACGTTCTCCTCTTCTCCCTCAAGAACCGCTTCGACTGAACCGTCGAGGCGGTTTCGGACCCAGCCCCGTACTTCGTGTTCGGCTGCCACCTGGGCCATCGAAGCCCGGAAGAACACCCCATGTACCAGCCCCGTCACTCGGACCCGGACTGCGATCAACGGAAGCGCGGTCATGGTGAGGTCCTCGTCGCTGGGAATACCGATAAATAAGCTCCGGACAAAGAAATTCAATCAGATGTCACAGGTGGAACTCTCGTCACTGAACGCGGCACTGGCGAAGATCATCGACCCTGAGCTGGGGAGGCCCATAACAGACCTGAAGCTGATCGATAGGTTGGATGTCAGCAACGGGAAGGTCGACGTCGAGTTCCACCTTACGGCCCCCTTCTGTCCCCCGGTCTTCGCCCTCAAGATTGCCAGCGACATAAAGGCAGGTGTCCTTTCAGTCCCCGGAGTGACCGAGGCGAAGGTCACCCTGAGAGGGCACTATCTCGCGGACGCAGTGAACAAGCAGGTCAACAAGCCCAGCCAGCCAGGCTAGAGGGATTCTCCTGGGGAGCCCAGAAGAAGTAGCCAGGTACCTGCAGGAGACGGGGGTCGAGTACGAGCTTAGGGTCCTCGACCAGAGCACCCGGACCTCTCCCCTTGCAGCCCAGGCCCTCGGGTGCACCATATCTGAAATTGCTAAGAGCGTGGTCTTCGTGGGCCACTTGACGGCGGTAGCGGTTATCTCGGGGGACAGAAGGGTTGACACCGGGAAGCTCGGAGGAGTTGTCGGAGGGCCTCTGAGACCTGGAACCCCGGAGGAGGTCGCAGCAACCACAGGATACAGCATAGGCGGAGTTCCTCCCTTTCCACACAGAAACGGCGTCCGCGTCCTGCTGGACAGGTCCATCACGGAGCACGCACGAGTCTGGGCCGCGGCTGGAGCTTCAAACGCCGTCTTTCGGATTCGGTCGTTCGACCTCGCCAGACTGGTGGGAGGGGTTGTGAACGACTTCTCGACCTGACGGGCAACGGATATAGAGGAGTCTCGCATTCTATAGAGACGATGAATGCACGGAAGGTTCTGGAAATGGGGGGAGGGACCCTGCTCGTGTCGCTTCCGAAGGAATGGACCCGCAAGAACGGCATCAAGAAAGGAGGGATCCTGGAGGTATCCGAGCTGTCAGGAAGGAAGCTGCTGGTCCGACCCATAGGAGAAGCGGAAGCGGCCCCCAAGGAGTTCGTGGTGTCCTACCCGGGCGAGGACATAAACCAGGTTACGAACGACATCACAGGCGCGTACCTACTCGGCTACGACATAATCCGAGTCGACGGCAAGAAGACGATCACGAGGGAGGACAGGGCCAGGCTGAAGTCGACCCTGGGCCGCCTGGTGGGACTGGAGATAATGGACGAGGACTCCAAGAGGATGACAGTTCAGTTCCTCCTCGAATCGTCTGCGATCGTCCCCGAGAAGATAGTCAGGAGGATGTCCGGCCTCCTTGAAGGGATGCTTCGGGACACAGAGGACGCGCTCGCTGAAAAGGACTCCAAGCTTCTCGCTCTTGTAGGGGAGAGAGACGACGAGGTCGACAGGCTCTACTTCTTGCTTGTGCGCGCAACGAGGGCGGCGGTAACAAGGCCCGACGTGGCGGAAAGCTATGGCTTGACCCCCGTTGACCTCCTCGACTATAGGGTCCTGGCTAGTTTCCTGGAAAGTGCCGGGGACGCTGTGACGGAACTCTCCCGGAGGCTAAGGGACACCCGAGGGACAGGGGCGCTGTTCGGCGAATATGCTGAATGCGTGAAGATCCTGCGGCAGATGAATGACCTGGCGACCCGCGCCTTCATCTCAAGGAGAGCAGGCAAACCCCGGAACATCAATGCTGAAGTCAACAGCCTGGCGTTGAAGATCTCAGAACGGCTCGCGGAGATAGCGAAGCGATACGGTACCCAGGGGGAGGGGCTGGCGGAGACACTGGGATCACTGGACAGAGTCAGCAAGTTGTTGGTGGACGTGTCAGACCTCGCAGTCATCACGCAGTCGCCTTCCCAGTGAATCTGCAAGGGCTGGGCAAACGCTTAATTCCCTGAGGGGCGACTCCTTATTCTTGCACTTACCGAACACGTTTTTGGAGTCGGACGAATTCAGGGTCAAGCTAGTTCGACAACATGCCCCGGTCGACGGGGCAGCCACCTGAGGGGGACATGGAGTTGGCGAAGTACCTCTTCGTGACGGGAGGGGTGATGTCGGGGCTGGGCAAGGGGATAACGGCGGCCTCGGTTGCCAAGCTACTCCAGCTTTCAGAGCTCCGGGTCAGCTGCCTGAAGATTGACCCATACCTCAACTTCGATGCAGGGACGATGAACCCGGTAACGCATGGAGAGGTCTTCGTCACTGACGACGGAGGAGAGACTGACATGGACCTTGGTAACTACGAGAGGTTCCTCAACAGGAACATGTCCAGGGAGAACAACATCACCACTGGCCAAATCTACAAGAAGGTGATTGACGATGAGCGCAGAGGGAGATTTCTGGGGAAGTCAGTTCAGATTATCCCGCACGTCACCGACGAGATCAAGAGGAGGATCCGTGATCTTGCGAGGAGCGAAAGGGTGGACGTGCTCGTCGTAGAATGCGGGGGTACGGTCGGTGACATCGAGAGCCTACCCTTCCTCGAGGCGTTCAGGCAGATGCGGATGGAGGAAGGCGCCTCGGACACACTCTTCCTCCACGTGAGCCTCGCTCCAGAGCTTACGGTGGTAGGGGAGATGAAGACGAAACCGACTCAGCACAGCGTCCAGGAGATGAGAAGGATCGGGATTCAGCCAGACCTAATTGTAATCAGGGGGACTAGGACGCTTCCTGACGAGGCCAGAGAGAAGATCTCCATGTTCACCAGCGTCCCATTGGAGAACGTGATATCGGACCCCGACGTAGAATCGATCTATCAGGTTCCGCACCTCCTCCAGAAAGAAGGAGTCCTGAAGCCGATCCTGAAGCAGTTCGGGCTCGGCTCCAGGGTGAGAATGGGGGGATGGAACAGGGTCGCAGACAGGTTCACCGATTGGAGTGACACTGTCAGGATTGCCATGGTCGGCAAGTACGCTTCCCTTGCCGACTCCTACGTCAGCGTGAACCAGGCTCTGGCCCATGCTTCGGCTGTGAACGGGGTCAGGGCGGACATCTCATGGATAGAGTCGGAAGAGCTGGAGAGGGACCCTTCGAGGCTCGGCCTCCTGGAAGGGTACCACGGGGTTGTCCTCCCTCAGGGGTTCGGGAGCCGCGGCATCGAGGGGAAGATAGCCGCCGCGAACCACGCGAGAATCGCAGGCATCCCATTCCTAGGACTCTGTTTCGGGTTCCAGCTGGCAAGCGTCGCCTTCGCCAGGAACGTCCTCGGACTTGCCGACGCCAACACCACGGAGGTCGCCCCCGACACGAGGCACCCTGTCATCGACCTCCTCCCTGAGCAGAGGAAGGTGACGGACCTGGGAGGCACCATGAGGCTAGGTGGGCACGACGTCTACATCAAGAGACCGAGCAGGGCTTTCGAAATCTACGGCAGGCAGAAGATACGCGAAAGGCACAGGCACAGGTTCGAGCTGAACCAGAGGTACCTGAAGAGATTCGAAGAGAAAGGGATGCGTTACACTGCCTTCAGCGATTCTGGGAGGAGGGCCGAGATCATGGAGTTGGACGGCCATCCGTTCTACATGGGGACGCAGTTCCATCCGGAGTATGTCAGCAGGCCCGAAAGACCCGAGCCGGTGTATGTGGCGTTCGTGGCAGCATGCGCCAAGAGGGTCCGGAAGAAGCCAGAAAGCCAGCAGAAAGTCGGCGTCTTAACTCGCTGAATACCTCATCGCAATCTCAACGGCCAGCACCGCTGCTTCCCGCGCCCCCTTCGAGAAGATATAGACATTCGGCTCTACACCGCTACCTCCCCTGTCCACAACTACATCGAAGGGACCTCGGGGACGCCTTAGTGAACGCCCTAGGGCCTCTGCAGTGGGATCGGCGCCCTCCCTGAGTGCCTGGCTGGATATGGCCAAGATTCTAAGACCTAACCCCTTCAGAACCGTTTCCATCCTGCCGTCATAGCGGAGGTTGATGCAGGCGCGGATCTCCGGCCTTACTCGTCTGACAAGGAGGAGAACCTTCGATAGGTGCATGGACGCCCCCGCTTCGGGTGCGAGCGTCGCCTTCGCCCTGTCCCTTACCCTTACTATTCTGCCGGGGACTGCGACGATTTCAGCCGGGGACGAAGCGTCACCGACGGCGCATGCGACGTTCACCGACACCATTGGCATGACGCTCACGAATGCGGGCGAAGCTTCCAGAAGCCTGACCGCATCGGATACCTCGGCAATCGCTTCGCCCTGGGGACCCCTGCCGCTGCCGTACTCCCTAATGCAGTAGTCGCAATCCGCAAGGGAGGGGTAGAGAGACCGGTGGGGCCGGCAGACGGATCCGTTCCCCAGCAACCTGACCCAGATTGAGTTCAGCGTGGCCACCCCATCGACGGTTGATCTCGTCACGGCCTCTGCAAGCTCATTGGCACAGTCGTCCGCCTCTTCTTTTGACAGGGCGAATCCAGAAAGCTGCGAATACGACTTCTGCGACCCCGACGACAGGTAAAGACTCACAGAGGCCTGGGTCACCCCTAGTAGACCAGCAATCCGGTTCTGTGACAGTCCTCGCGTGCTGAGTTTGAGGGCAACCAGCTGTCGCATGGCGGGGAGGAAGGCCTGGACCATGAGCTCGTCGGGAGGTTGCATCTCATAAACGATTTATTGACCCATTTATAAGGTCGAACGACAAGGGCGACTTCGTGGCCCCGGATCAGACCGCAAGCTTTCCTCGGAGATCGCCGTCCAAGGACCTGGCCATCGTGGTAGTCTTCTCATCGTTGATCGCCCTCGGGACATTCCTCTCGATCAAGCTCCCGGTCCCCCTCGGCGAGATCACCTGGGCTCCGCCCATCTACATGGCCCTCAGCGTGTTGGCCGGGCCAATGATTGGGTTGGAGGCAACTGCTCTAGGGTCCTTCGTAGGGGAGTCCCTCAATGTGGCATACCTGGGATGGCCTGCAATCTACGCACCAGGCATAGTCTGGGCGCGTGCGCCAGAAGCACTGATCATCGGCTGGGCGAGGAAGCGAGGCACTAAGACGGTGGCCGCAGCCATGGTCGGGGCGACCGTCTTCGAGACGCTAGCATTCTTCTTTTCGGACTGGGCCTTCTACACCTTTGGTCTGTTTGGATACGGCAGTCCAACGTCCGCGGCCCTCGCGTTCGGCTCCGCATCTCCGGACTTGCTCACCATGCTCGACCTCGCCTTCATCCCAGTGGCGTTCCTTGTCATCAGAGCTGCGAGACCTTCTTTTAGAAGACTAGGTTACGAGTAGCCCGGAGTTGACCCTCACTGGAAAGGAAAGGCCCGGATTCATGAAAAAAGTGGTCTACTCGAATCTCGGACGACCCTCCCGCAAGGTGTTGGTGGGGCCCGGGTGGGGGCTCGACAATGGTGTGGTCTCCGTTGGGGGGAAACAAGTCATGATTGTGACTGTCGATCCAATGTCCGTGATCCCGGAATTCGGTCTGGACCTTTCGGCTTGGACGAGTGTTCACCTCATCGCTTCCGACTACGCGACTTCGGGTGCGAGACCGGAGTTCGCCACCTTCAGCTACAACTTCCCTCCCTCCATGAAAGAGTCGGAGAAGCGGGATTACCTCGAGGGGGTGGGACGCGAATGCGGGAGGCTTGGGGTTTCCATTGTAGGCGGGCATACCGGGAGCTACCCGGGAGGAGGCTACACCATCGTTGGAACTGGGTCGATGCTCGGGTTCTGCGATGCCGACAGGTTTGTTTCGCCCAAGATGGCCCAGCAGGGAGACTCCATCCTCCTCACCAAGCACGCTGCGATCGAGGCAGCTGCTTCGCTTGCGATTTGCTTCGCGTCCTTCACGGAAAAGAGGATCGGCACCCAGATGGCGAAGAAAGCAAGGAACATGATCCGTCTCGCAACCACCGTCAATGATGCCCTTGCAGCCGCAGGAGTCGGGTTGGGGAAGGATGGAGTGACTTCTATGCACGACGCAACCGAAGGGGGGGTCCTTGGCGGGCTTGACGAAATGGCAAAGGCTTCGAAGCACCGATTCCACATAGCTCTCGAAAGAGTGGCGGTGTCCCCCGAGGCGCGAGAGGTCTGCAGGGCCTTCGGAATAGACCCTCTGACCTCTCTTGGTGAAGGTGCCCTGATCATCACTTGTAGACCTGGGGCGGCCGCTAGGCTTCGAAGGGCCTTGGAGGAATCGCACATTCACGTCAGACAGATTGGGACTGTAGAATCAGGTTCAGGGCTCTGGATTTCGAAGGCGGGGAACCCCCCGGTGCGCTTCCGACCTCGGCCTGATCCGTATTGGGAGGCGTACGCAAGGTCTTTGGCGCTCGGACTAAAATAAATTCGATACATCTGACTATGGGGCTCTAACCAAAGCCCTAGACGTACTCACCCCTCAGCAGCTTGAAGAGCATTCGCCTGTAGAGTTCCTGGGAAGCCTCGTACACGACGCTGACGTTTGGTTTCTTCCCGAGGACCTCAAGATCGTCCACATGGGTCGCCCCCCTGGAAACCCCGGGAGCGTTGTCCACATCCACGTACCGACGCCTGACGTCGGTGGCAACTTTGGGGTTCAGGACAATGGACATGGTAATGCTGTCGGGACCGCTGGAAGCATCGATCCCTGTCTGTTTCTTCGTGAACCTCCTCACCTGTCTGTTCACTGCCACGAAGAACTCGGCCTCGGGGGTCTTCATTGCCTCTATCCCGACGTACTCGCTGGTTCCAATCAGGCCATGCCTCATGCAGATCTCCCAACCGACCATGGTCGTGGGCATTCCGGAGGACAGGACGATCTTGGCGGCGTCTGGATCGACCCAGATGTTGAACTCAGCCGCCGGAGTCACGTTGCCCAGATACTGGTTCGTCCCGCCCATGAAGTAGAAGTGACGGACCTTCTTGGCTATGCCCGGGTCCTTCCGGAGGGCGAGAGCAAGGTTCGTCATGGGGGCGATTTCCACGAGGGTAATCTCACCGGGATTGCTGTTCACGGTGTCTATGATCGCGTCCACGGCGTGGGTGTCCTCCGCCCTCTGCTTCGCCCTCGGGAAGTAGGAGTTCCCCATCCCATCCTTCCCGTGTATGTACTCGACTGTTTTCCATTCCTGAAGTAGCGGGTGCCGGGCTCCCGGGTAGACAGGGACCTTGCCTCCCATCCCCGCGACCTGAATGGTGTAGAGGGCGTTCTCCACCTCCTGGTCGAAGCTGATATTGCCGCAGTTTATTGTGACCCCCTCAAGGCGGGCGTTCCTCGCTCTGAGCGCCATCAAGATCGCAATGGTGTCGTCTCCGGCCGTGTCGGTGTCAAGGAGAATCCGCTGCACGAATCCGAAAGTTGGAACGCCCCGTAATAAGGCGATTCGACGGGATTGTTTGATATAGCCTGGACCTTGACTGGCGCCGGAGAGACAGTTGTCGTCTGTCGAATCGGCAGCAAGGGCGCTGAAGGCCCTGAAGGACGAGGAATGGAGGACCTTGGCAGGGCTGGAGAGGACTTCGGCAGGGTACGGCACTGCCGACATCGGGAGGCTTTCGAGGTCGAGCCGACTCCCCAAGGAACGGGTATCCTTTGCTGTCTCAGACCTTGAGAAACGAGGGCTACTGTCGAGGAGAGGGGCCGGGTTTGCTCTCACAAGGGAGGGAGTCGAAGCCATGGCGCTCAAGGACTATGTCAGGAAGGATCTTATCTTCGCCTTGGGAGCAATAATCGCCAAGGGAAAGGAGTCGGACGTCTACGAGGTGCTCACCGAGGAGGGGGTCCCTCTCGCCCTGAAATTCTACAAGATAGGCCGCACCAGCTTCACCCGAGCAAGAAGGAGGAGGGCCGCGGAAACCTCAGACATCCGTAGCTGGATGACGACCAACTATGCGGCGGCATCGCGGGAGTATCGTTCCCTGAGGAAGCTGGATGGATTGTCTGGAGTCTTCCCCCGGGCCATTTCTTACAGCAGGAGCACGGTCCTACTGGAGCAGGTTTCGGGGGTCAGACTCTCCCAACGCCCCTACCTAGAGGACCCTGCAGGGGTAGAGGCCGCCATCTTCGGCGCCATGAGGAAGGCCCTCGAGGTCGCCGGACTTGTCAACGCGGACCTGAGCGAGTACAATATACTTACCAATGGGTCTGCGATCTGGATCATCGACTGGCCCCAGGCTGTTGACTCTGCCCACCCCAACAGCGAGGAGCTCTTGAAACACGACGTGACAGCCGTGGCCACGTTCTTCGGACGAGCCTATGGAGTCGCCGTTGATGCCGAAAGGGCCCTCGGGTTTGTAAGGGGCGAAGCCCAGACTCTAGAATAGCTCGATCTTCCGCTTCAGAATGAGTTTGGTGACCCGGCGGATGTTCTCCAGCGATTCGTCCATTATAGACTCGATGTCGCCACTGACGGAGGAGAGCCTGGTCCCTCTTTCGAGGACAACCGCGGAGCTCGCCACCAGGGGCTGGTCGATGGGATTCCCTATCCGGCTCAGCACCCTGACGTAGGCTTCCTTGACGGTGGGGAGCTTCGTCACTATCTCCCTCGCGGTGAGGACCGAGAGTGCGTTGAGGATCTTCCCGGTATGGTTCACTGGATTCTTCCCTGCTGTTGCTTCCATGGAGTACTCTCGCATGGGGGAGATCAGCCCGTTCACCCTGTTTCCCCTCCCGGTATTGCCGTCGTCGCCCTGTTCGGCTGACGTTCCTGTGACCGTGAGGTAGAATTCGCCATGCTTGATGTCGTCGGCGGCGTTCAGCTTGTAGTGCACGTCAAGTTCTGACTTGGCAGCGAGCTTCTCGAGTTCGTTGTGAACATCATCCAGGACGCTGACGTAGTGGCTCGCATCAGGTATCTTGGGCCCAACCATGGCCGCCGCCACTGTCATGTCCAGCCTCTTTCCCCTCCTCATCCCCATGACCTTGACGTCTTCGCCAACTTCGGGGTACTTTTTCTTGAACGGGAGAGAGTTCAGCAGCTTCTCGGTGCCATGCACAAGGTCCTCGGTGGGAGTGAGCGGGGCGTACCCCACGCCTATCGAGGTGTCGTTCGAGATTGGCATGGCCCCCTTCCTCATGAACACGGCGACGAGATCGGGGGATCCCTGCTTGATTTTCGTGTCTATGCGGACGTGCTCGTCGGGGTTCAGGAAGCGCATGGTCTCCTTGATGAACCCCCTTATCGAGTGGATGGCAATCTCCCCGACAGGGACCTCGACTATCTTTCCCTTCAGGGGGACAAGTTCTGTGGCCCTCCCTGCCACCAGCAAGTAGATCGGAGCGATGACGGTCCCTCCTCCGAACTTCGGCTCGGATCTCCCGCCGACCAGGATGCCCTTGTCGACGTTGTGATGAAGGACGGCCCCGAATTTGTCCAGATAGTAATTGCAGAGCCCCAGCGACACCGCCTCGCAGGCGCCGTCGATCAGACTGTCCGGATGTCCCTTGCCTTTTCGCTCGACTATCTCGAGATCAAAATCCTTTACCCCGTAGCCTTTGATTTCCTCCACGTGGAGTGCTCGCTGCACTGGCCGAGGGCCTCCCTAGAGCTTGTCCTCTATTTTGATGTAGAGGACGTTGTTGCCCCTTATGATGACCTTCCCGTAGTTGGCAACCTTGGAGCCATTCTCAGACTCTTCGGCATCCACTAGAATCACGTTCATGTAAGGGTCGACGTTCGACATCTTGCCCTTGTACTCGATCTCGCTCTTGAGCCTGACCGACACGACCTTGTTTGTGGCTTTCTGGAGGACAGCGAGAGGTCGCTTAGTGTGGGGCTGCTGTTGAGCAATCACGGCGAACTATTTCGCAGGGCCTCGTATCACGGTTAAAAAGACTCCGGTGAATGAAACAGATGAATTCGGAGAGAAGGTGGGAACTTGGTCAGAGTCGAAAGGACTGGAGAGGAGATGCTCAAAGCGGCGTCTTCCTTTACTTTCCTCAGCACAGGTTCGCCAGCCTTCGACAGGCTCCTGGGGGGAGGGCTCAGGGAGGGGAGGTTGGTCGAGTTCTTCGGACGGAGCAACAGCGGGAAATCCCAGCTCGCGATGCAGGCCGTCCTTTTCGCGGCCAAGTCAGGAGCGAGGTCCCTGTACATAGACACCGAGGGAGGGTTCAGACCGGAGAGGCTGGATGAGATGGCGAAGGCACGAGGTTGGAAAGTAGAAGGGCTCCTCGACCGGGTCGTCTACGTGAGATGTGACTCTTCTTCGGAGCAGATGGAGACCGTCAGAAGCATGCAGACTCAGGGAGCCACGAGGTCATGCCGGCTCGTCGTTGTTGACACGCTGACCCGCAACTTCACCATTGACATGCCTGGAATGGCCAACCTTCAGAGCAGGCAGGCTGCCCTTGATGTTCATCTGAGCGAGATGGCGAGGGACGCTTTCATCAACTCCCGGGCCTATCTACTGACCAACAGGGTCACCTTTGGCGCCGTTCACGACGTCCGAATTGGGGGGCAGACGGTCGAGCAGCTTGTGGACGACTCGGTCAGACTCGAAAAAGCGGGGACGAATATCAGTGGGACCCTGATGAGAAACGGCGAAAGCGCACAGGGGAGCCTGGGGAAGAGCGGGGTCGGGTAGAAAGCAACCGCCTCGCCCGCGGCCGGGTTCCTGATGTGTGATGCCCCAACCCTTCTGGTGAAGTCGATTTCACCATCACAATTAGGAAGGTTAAATATCAAACGCAGGGTGTGCTCACGAGCAAAGCCGTGTACGCAGGCGTTTCATCGATCCTTGAATCACTGAAGAACTCTGACCTGGACGAGGCTAGGAGGAAACTCCAAGCCCTGACCCCAGAAATCAGGAATGAAAAGGAACGAGGGAGCCTGCTCGCAGCCTCAGGAATCCTTGCGAGCATGTTGAAGGCGAAAGAGGGGACCATGCAGTCGTGGGACTCTGCAAGGCTGGAGAGAGCCGCGAAGTCGATAGTAGCCAGCCAGATGGCTGACGAATTCGACCAGGGATACGCAGAGACCCTAGTTGCCTACGCGAGACTCACGCCGAAGCCTGCGTGAAAAGCAGTATCCACGTGAAGATGAAGAGGCCTATGTATACCGCAAGGCCCGTTGTGTATACCTTGCCCTGAAACTGCTTGTCTACACCCTTGAACCAGGAATACCTCGCGAAGTAGTAGGAGACCAGATAGACGAGGATTCCGAGCGAGATCCCGTTGTAGAAGTCGGTCCCCGGGATGACTCCCGCCAGGAGGCCTGCCACGACTCCCAGTCCCACCCTGAGCCAATATAGCTTATCAAATGGTGGAGGGGTCAGTGACTTAATGGCAGAGCTATCGGGCTTGGAGGTCTTGGCACTCACGAAAGAAATCGATGTCGGCCTGCAAGGCACCTACGTTAATAACATTTTTAGAATTGGCGAGGCCCAGATCATCCGTTTCAGGGCGCCCGGGGGAACAGATCTGATGCTCATGGTCTCCCCGAAGCTTGGTGCCTGGCTGTCAGATAAGGTGGCCGAACGCGAAGAGACTACCCCATTCACCACAGACCTGAGGAGGCTCCTGGAAAGGGCGAGATTCAAACGCGCCTCCCAGGTGGATTTGGATAGGATCTTCGTATTCGAGATGAGCGTCGAGGAGCCCATCAAGCTCGTCCTCGAGCTGATGCCCCCAGGCAACCTCGTGGTCACAGACGCCAGCAACAAGATCCTTGCCATAAGGGAAGAGGTGCGCTCGCCTCGCAGAAGGCTCGTCAGGGGAGGCTTGTATGCCCCACCAAAGCCAGCGAGAGCGAGCCCCGACGCGCTGCAGATTGAGGACATCCAGGCTGCGATCAGAGCAGAAAAGACTGCGGGACAGGTAATAGGTAGGCACGTTTCTGTTCCAAGGAAGTACGTGAAAGAGATCCTCAACAGGATGTCCCTGGATGAAGGAGCGCCGTCCTCGAATCTGCTGGGACGTGAAGAGGAAGTCGTGACCGTGCTGAAGGCTATGGTCGACGAAGCCAGAACCTCTCCGACCCCCTGCCTGGTCGAGTCGGAGGGGGGGGTCGAGATATTCGTCGTCAATCCAGTCCGCGAAATTGCGGTCAGGAAGGCTGGCACGGTGTCAGAAATCTGTGATGAGGTTCTTCTCCCGATGGCCCTGCAAGCTTCGGAGGGAGGTTCTGACGAGACTCATCGACGGAAAGTCGAATTGGAGGGGAGAATCTCTAACCTCAGACAAGAAGAGGAATCGTTCAGGGCTCAGGCGGCCACTGCCAGGACCCTCGCCCTCGCGGCACAAAAGGCGCCCTCGGTGCAAGACGCAATGAGGGCAATCGGGGAATTGGGCCTCAAAGTCAGGAAGGAACCAAATTCGGCGCAGGCCGTGGCATCATTGGCATACGACAGGGCGAAGGAGCTTGGCGACAAAGCCTCAGAACTTGCGAGGGTGGCGAAGAAGATGCGTTCAAAGGCTCCGAAGGAGCTTGTCCACCCTAGCAAGAGAAGGCAGCTTCCGGCTCGAAATCGTGAGTGGTTTGAGAAGTTCAGATGGTTCCGAACCAGCGGGGGGAGGCTCGCCATAGGCGGGAGGGACGCAGCATCCAACTCCATACTGGTAAGAAGACACATGGAGGAAGGGGACACGGTGTATCACGCCAACCTGTTCGGCTCACCCTTTTTCATACTGAAGGGCGGGAAAGGCCAGACCGACGAGGAGGTGAGGGAGGTGGCACAGGCCACCGTGGCGTTCAGCAGTGCGTGGAAAACGGGACTGGGTTCCGCTGAGGCCTATTGGGTCCTGCCAGACCAGGTGAAGTCTTCTGCTCCCACCGGGGAGTATCTGTCCCGTGGAAGCTTTGCCATCGTAGGCAAGAAGAATACCGTCTCAAAGATGATTGTCGAAATCGCCGTCGGCCTGACGCCAGATGAGCTGGTCACGGGCGGTCCCGAGTCGTCTTTCAAAGGCCGCTCCTCTGCCTACGTGGTGCTCAGGCCGCACCATGAGAAGTCGTCGGAGACCGCCAAGAGCGTCCTAGGGGCCCTGGCGTCCATGGTGGAGGATCTGCAAGGATTTACGGTGGATGACATCCTTAGGGCTCTCCCCACCGGTGGAGGTAAGATCCTGAGGAAGGTCTCGGCCAAACACGAAGGATGACCAGAAAACCGTAATAGACCAACAAAGGCCCTAGTCGCTACATGGCAGTTCCGATCCGGGAACTCCTGATGCCGGGCTTCGCCTACCAGACGATGTATGGCCTCTTCTTCGTATGCGGGTTGGTCATGCTTTACGGCCTCTATCGACATCTGAGGAGCTACGGCATCGGACTGGGCTACTTCTTCCGGCTCGTCTTCACTGACTTTGGGACCAAAGTCAAAAGGTTCCTGAAGTTCGGAGTGGGGCAACGCAAGGTGGTGAACAAGGAATCGGGAGGGCTGATGCACGGGACCCTCTTCTTCGGCTTTCTCATGCTGCTGGCTTACACCGCACTGATTTTCATTCAGGATGACTTCGTCCTCCCTCTGCTGGGCACCGACTTTCTCCAGGGAAACTTCTACCTGACCCTGGAATTCCTCGGAGACGTACTTGGACTCGCGTTCGTGGTGGGCCTCGCGATAGCTCTGTACAGGCGGTACGTGATGCACCTTGAACGGCTGGAGACCCGGTGGGACGACAGATTCGTCCTCGGAATGCTGGTCTGGATAGGTGTCTCGGGGTTCCTCCTGGAGGCGCTGAGGTTCATCTCCTACCCATCGGTCTGGGCAAACTTCTCCCCGGTTGGTTCGGCGTTGGCGTCGGCGCTAGGGGCCGGGGACCTTCAGGCAGGGGATGCTTGGACGCTGTATCAGGGGTTCTGGTGGGCCCACATGGTTTCGGTCATGCTCCTGATAGCAGCCACCCCCTACACCAAGCTGATCCACGTCTTCACCTCCGGGGCCAATGTGGCCATGGCCCCGGTCAGGCCTCTGGGACGGCTGAGCACCCCCTTCAACCTGCAGAAGATGATTGAGTCGGGAGAGGTCGAGACCCCTCCGGCTGTGAAGAGCTCGAAGGCATTCTCACCGTTGCAGCTTCTTGCCTTGGACGCCTGCACCAACTGTGGCCGCTGCCAGGCCGTCTGTCCAGCCTACGCGAGCGGCCGAGACCTTTCTCCCAGGCTTGTCGTTCAAGATCTTTCGAGGGACATGAGAAGGAAGGATGGAAACGACGTGTTTTCGAAAGGGGTGATAAGAGAAACGGAGCTTTGGGCGTGCACCATGTGCAACGCGTGCGTGGCGGAGTGTCCTGTGTTCATCGACCAGGTCGACTACATCACGGAGTTTCGCCGGACACTGGTCAGCGAAAGCAAGCTTGATTCCAAGAAGAAGAGCTTCCTCGAGAACATAGGGAGGAACGGGAACCCCTTCGGGCTCCCTGCGTCCGATAGACAGACCTGGATGACCGAGCTGGGGGCGCCTACCATCGCCCAGAACCCCGGAGCCGAGTACGTCTACTGGGTAGGGTGTCAGTCGAGCTATGATCCCAGGGGTAGGAACGTAGCGAAGGCCATGGTGAAGCTGCTCACGTCGGCGAAGGTGAATTTCGCCATACTCGGGAACGAGGAGACATGCACTGGAGAACCTGTCAGGCGCATGGGAGAGGAAGGGAGGTTCCAGGAGCTGGTGATGCACAACGTGGAGACGTTCAAGAGTCACGGGGTGAAGAAGGTGATTGTCCACTGCGCCCACTGCTTCAACACCTTCAAGAACGAGTATCCTGAATTCGGAGCCAACCTCGAGGTGATTCATCATTCGCAGTTCATCGCGAAGCTCGTGGCCGAGGGGAAGCTCTCACCCGGGGCGTTCAACGGCAACGTTACCTTCCATGACCCCTGCAATCTGGGAAGGATCAACGGGGTCTTCGATGATCCCAGGGAAGTCCTCGAATCCATGAAGGGGTTGGAGCTTGCTGAGATGCAGAGGTCGAAGATGAACGGGTTCTGCTGCGGCGGGGGCGGCGCCAACGTCTGGTATGAGGTCCCGGAGAGGAAGAAGATCGGAGTCATACGCGCCGAAGAGGCTATCTCCACGGGGGCGGGAACGCTCGCGGTCGCCTGTCCGTTCTGCATAACGATGTTCGAAGATGCTGTGAAGGCTATTGGAAACGAGAAGATGAAGGTCAAGGATATCGCCGAGATCGTCGCTGATTCGATGGGCGCGCCGAACTGAAGAGCAGAATCCAGGTCGAACTGTGGCGCTAGTTGTGCCTGGATGCCAGAGCCTTTTCGATTGCGGGAACGACCTGGTAGAGGTCCCCCACAATGCCATAGTCTGCGGCTTGAAAGATAGGAGCGTCCTTGTCGGTGTTGATGGCGACCACCACTTTCGAGTCCTTCATGCCCGCTACATGCTGGAGCTGCCCCGAGATTCCAACCGCGAGGTAGAGGTCCGGCTTGACAGTTATTCCCGTGAGCCCGATGTGATGCTCTTCAGGGAGCCAGCCGAGGTCCGATGATATGGGCCGGGAGCATCCGAGGGCTCCCCCCATTTCGTTGGCCAGGGTCTGCAGTATCCCAAGGTCCTCCTTCTTCTTGACCCCTCGCCCAGCGGACACTATAATCTTGGCTTTCCTCAGGTCGACAGTCCCAGACTCCTTCCTCCTGCTTTCAAGCAGGCGAACCAGACTGTCCACTGGACCTACGTCCAGCTTCGCCGTCCCCCCGTCCCCACCTTCGAGCGCCTGATACCCCCCGACCTTCACCGTGGCGACGGCCGGGAAAGGAACGCCCACCTTCGCCACCACCTTGCCGGCGAAGGCGCTCCGCTCTGCGACCAGCATTTCACCCTCGACTGATAGCTTCGTCGCGTCGGACAGGCACCCTACTTTGAGCTTCACAGCCAGCCGAGCTGCAACTTCTCTTCCATTGCGTGTGGCGCCCACCAGGATGACCCTGGGCTTTTGCTGCTGGGCTGCCCGGCTGATGGCTTCGGCGGCGACTTCCGGGGAGTTGTATGCTTCTCGGGGCCCCGTCAGGAGGAGGAAGGACTCCCCGTGAACCCCGCCTCTTTTCTCGCCAATCTCGACCGCGACTGTTTCGGAGCCGGTCGCATCAGCGAGGCCCTTCGCCGCGGACGCAACTTCGTTGGCGACCGAGATGCTGTCAGAGTACGACCAGATAGATGCGGTCAACGGGAGATCAGACCCTCCTTTTCCAGCTCTGCTACCAGTTTGGCGGCTGCCTCCTGCGGAGACCCTTCTATCATTACATGTTTCCTTGAGGTGGATTGCGCCGACATGGAGATGACCGACGCCCCGGATTCATCAGGGGACGGCACCAGGACGTCAGCCTTGACCTCTTCGACTGGTTTCTTGGAGGCCTGCATGATCTGGATGAGGGTAGGGTACCTCGGTTCGTTGATTTCACTCACCACGGAGATCACGGAGGGAAGCCGTGCCTCGACAACCTCTACGCTGTCTTCAAGAGAGCGCTCTGCCTTGAGCGTCCCGCCTAGCTCCACCTTCCTTGCATGGCCGACATATGGGAGACCCAGGAAGGTGGCAAGCATTGGGGGAACCTGTCCTGTATAGACATCAGAAGACCCCTCTGAACAGAAGACGAGGTCGAACGGACCCGCCTTCGTGATTGCCGCCGCGAGAAGCTCGGCTGTCCGAAGGGAGTCGATCTTCAGGGGGTCAGCGGTGATGATCATCCCACGGTCGGCCCCCATGGCGAGAGCCTCCTTCAGGGTCTTCCGAGCGTCCGGGTTCCCCACGAGGAAGACGGCCACCTCTCCCCCCTGTGAAGACCTGTGGCGGAGGGCCTCCTCCAGGGCGTTCTTGTCGAAGGTGCTCATCTTGGTGGGGGCACTTTCAAGAACGGGTTTGCCGCTGGAGTCGATCCTCAGCTCTGACTCATCGACTGCCTGTTTGACGCAGACGGCGAACTTCAAAGTGATTCAGATAACTCCCGCCGAGCTATGAGCATCCTCAGCACCTCTGAAGTACCCTCGCCGATGGTGAGCAGGCGAGCGTCCCGCCAGTGACGGTGTAGGTCATCGGAGGTGTAGCCGTACCCGCCGTAGATTTGGATCGCTTTGTCGCATACGGCGAGTGACATTTCGGTGGCGAAGACTTTCGCCTGGGAGGCTTCCGAAGAGAAGTCCTGACCCATGTCCTTGACGAGCGAGGCGTAATAGTAGAGAAGCCTCCCTGCGCTTATCCCCATCTTCATGTCGGCAATCTTCTCCCGGGTGAGCTGAAATTCCGAGATGGGCTGGCCGAACGCCTTCCTCTGCTTGCTGTAGGCCAATGCTTTCTCGTAGGCGGTCTGGGCGATCCCGACGTTTAGAGCGGCAACCACTATCCTCGCACCGTGAAGGATCGTCTTGGCGTAGTCGATCCCCTTCCCTTCCTCCCCCACCAGGTTCTCCTTGGGGACCCGGCAGTCGGAGAGGATGACCTCCGCCGTCTTCGAACCCTTCATCCCCAGTTTTGAAAGGTTCTCCCCAAAGCTCAGCCCCCGTGAGGGCGCCTCGACGAGGAAGCATGAAGGCCCTTTCTCGGTCCGGGCGAAGACCATGTACAGGTCTGCCTCGCCTGCGTTTGTGATGAACATCTTCGAACCTGTCAGGCTGTACTCGTCCTTCACGCGGTCCGCCTTGGTACCCATGGTCCGGGTGTCCGATCCAGAGGTGGGCTCTGTGAGGGTGAACGAGGCGAGGGTCTTCCCCGACATGAGGTTCTCGAGGTACTTCTTCCTCTGGGTGTCGTTTCCGAACATGTGGACCCCCTCTGCTACAGCATTGTGGATCTCCAGGCTCAGCGCAATTGAGGCGTCGGCGGACCCCAGCAACTCCACGGCGTTGGCGTATATTGAAAACGGAAGCCCCAGGCCGCCCTGCTCTGAAGGGAAGGGCATCCTGCTGAATCCCTGCCTGAAGAGTTCTGACCTCGCGGCGTTGATGGAACGCTTTCCTGCATCGAAATCGGGTGAGTATGGCAGGACTCTCTTTTCCATCATGTCGCCCAGTGATGAAAGAACCTCCGAGTACTCGGAACCCTTGGACTGATGGAAGATCTCCAGCATCCGGCGGTGTTCGCTATTGAATAGAGGCAACGAACAATCTCGTTTTGCCGCCTCCCCTTGGCTGATTTAACGATTAGCGTGGGACAGCAGACCTAAATTGACGGTTGGCTCTCCTCGCTTCGTTGAATCTCGCAGAGAAGCTCAGTGAATACGCAAGTGGACTGGATTACGGCGACCTGCGCCAGAGCACCATCAAGGAAACGAAAAGGAGAATCGTTGACGCTCTGGGATGTGCCATGGGGGCCTTCAACGAACCCCCCGTGAGAATGGCGCGCAAGGCCCTACTCCAGGATGCGAGTGGAGGGTCCTCGACAATTCTCGGGACCCGTGCGAAGACGGCGCCGGACGTCGCGGCCTTCGTGAACGGACTGATGATCCGCTACTTCGACTTCAACGACACCTACCTCTCCAAGGAGCCTGCGCACCCGAGCGACAACCTGGGTGCGACCCTCAGCGTGGCCGAAAGCGTCGGGGCAACCGGCAAGCAGCTGATCCTCGCGACGGCCCTTGCCTACGAGGTTCAGTGCAGACTGTGCGACTCGGCCGACATCAGACACCGGGGTTGGGACCACGTCTGCTACGGGCTGGTCTCATGCGCCCTCGCGGCCGGGAAGCTCATGGGGCTGAGCGCAAGGAAGATGACCGAATCGGTCAACATCGCCCTCAACGCCCACATTGCCATGAGGCAGGTCAGGGCGGGAGAACTCTCAATGTGGAAGGGAGCTTCCTTCTCCAACGCCGCCCGCAATGCAGTGTTTGCCGCAAGGCTTGCCAAGGCTGGGATGACTGGGCCGTCTCCGATATTCGAGGGAGAGATGGGGTTCTTCAAGCAGGTCTCCGGCCCCTTCGAAATGAACACAGAGGATTTCGGCGGGAAGAGCGGAGATTTCAAAATCGAAGAGACGTACATCAAATACTTCCCTGCCGAGTATCATTCCCAGACGGCTGTCTGGGCCGCCCTTGCGGCAAGGAGAAAGATCG
>DATFYS010000105.1:0-7427 GCA_035314885.1 Nitrososphaerales archaeon
CGTGCAAGACTGCCCGCAGTTCCTGAAACGACCCCAGGCCGCTCCTTCCACAGCTAGCTCCAGATCTGCATCCTCGCAGACTATCATAGGGTCCGACCCCCCGAGTTCCAGGGTCACTCTCTTGATGGTCTTCGCCGATCCCTCCATGATCCTTTTGCCTGTCGTTGTTTCTCCCGTGAACGCTATCTTCCTGACCTTCGGGTTGTCGAGTAACTCCTCACCCACCACTCCCCCTGGCCCCGTCACCACATTCACCCCTCCTGGCGGGAGCCCCGCCTTTGCCAGAATCCCGCCGACCTTCAGGTCTGTGAGAGGGGTCGTGCTGGCGGGCTTTACCACGAATGTGTTCCCCGCAGCAAGGCCGGGGGCAATCTTCCACCCCATCAGAGAGACGGGGAAGTTCCACGGGAGTATCGCGCCGACAACCCCTATGGGCCTCTTGGTAACGATGAAGAAACCCTCCCCAGTCGAGAAGGGTGTGTGGGCACCTCTCTGTCTTCCTATGAGCCCCGCATAGTATTCGAATGTGTTCGCGAATGAGCCGATCTCGCTCCTCGACTCCCCCATTGGCTTGCCTTGCTCGACGGTGAGGCTCGTCGCAAGCTCTTCCAGATTTGCCCTGACCAGCTCGGCTATCTTGAATAGGACTCTCGATCTTTCGATGGCGGGCTTTTCCGACCACAGCTTGAAGGCCTCACTCGCGGCGTCCACCGCCTGCCGAACGTCCTCCCGCGTCCCCTTGGGGACCGAATCGATGGCCACGCCGGTGGCCGGGTTGTACACCTGAAACGAGTCTCCGCCATGGGCGTCGGCCCACTGACCTTCGAGTAGCATCTTCAACTTAGTTCACAGCGGGCCTTTCCCATGTGTATAAGATTGTCGCGACTAGGCGAGCTTCCCTTCCCACATCATCCGGTACAGGCGCTCCATGCTCTTCTCGTCGAATACGAGGGGGCTGTTTGGCCTAGGGTACAGCTGAAGGCACTCCCTGGCCAGGGCAGGGAGATCTTTCTCCTGCACCCCCAATTCCTTCAGGGTGCCGGGAATCTTCACGGTTGCACCTATTCTCCTGGCGACTTCTGCCGCGGCCGCCCCCACCACGTTGGGGTCATCTGACCTGGGGATTCCATAGGCCTCCCCCAGCTTCGCCATCTTAGGGCCGCAGGCCACTGCGTAGCTCGAGATCACATACGGGAGGGGGAGTCCGCAGGACACACCATGGGCCAGCCTGAACCTGGTGGCGATGGTGTACCCTATCGAGTGGCCGTATACCATCTTGGCCTGTAGGGCGATGCCACCCAGCAGCGCCCCAAGACTCATCGCTTCCCTCGCCCTACGGTCGCCACCGTCCGCGAACACCTTCTCAAGATTGCCAACAATCAGACGTATCCCCTCGAGCGCCGCACCGTCGGTGATGGGACTTGCCAGAGCAGAAAGATACGCCTCGGTGTTGTGGCACAGGGCATCCATCCCGGTCGCCGCGGTGACCCCCGGGGGCATGCTTATCGTCAGCTCTGGATCGACAAGGGCCACGGTGGGGAGGAGGAGGGGGCTATTGATCCACTGCTTATGGCCGCCGACGGTCACCATCGAGGTCACCGTCAACTCGGCTCCTGTCCCAGCTGTCGTAGGAATCATGATCGAAGGCAACGGCTCATTCTGGAACAGGTTGTTCCCCACGTACGAAAGCGCAGGACCGCCGTTTGTTGCCAACCCCGCCGCCACCTTTGCCATGTCCATTGAGCTTCCTCCCCCCACACCAATCACACCATCATACTTGCCAGCCCGGACTCTGTCGGCCACCGCCTGGGCCACCTCTATCCTCGGCTCGGGCTCCACTTCGTCGTACACATCGGCGTCAACCGCTCCCAGCGAATCCTTGACTTTCCCGACGATCCCCGTGGTGACCATAACCTTGTCAGTGACGATGATTGCTTTCTTCATTCCCAGCCCCCTTGCTCCTGTTTCAAGCTCACCAATAGCACCGAAGCCGAAGGATAGTTTGGTCGGAAGGTAATAGGAGAACTTCACGGATATCCAACATGCTGAAACGGCTTTAAAACGATTGTCGGGCGAGCAACGCCCCGATGCGTCTCGACTCGAGCCAGGAACGTATTCTCGCCGGTGAGGAGGGAGAAGCCAGGCAGTTCGCCATGGAGATCGTCACGAAGGTCGGGGACGCCGCCAACGCCCAATCCCTGGTCCCCATAAAGTCCGCCCATGTGCTCGCCCACTACAGTTCGCTGCACGACGCCGGGGTTGACGTGCTTGAGCGGTTCGCTGCCAAGGGAGGGAAGTTCGCGGTCCCCACCACCGTCGATCCCGCGAGCATCGATCTGCGGGATTGGAGGAGCTTCGGGATACCGGAGGATTATGCACGCCAACAGTTTAGGCTCTGCGACGCCTACACGAAGCTTGGAGGGATCCAGTGTTGGACCTGTGTGCAATACCAGGTCTGCAACTTCCCGAAGGCTGGTGAGGCGGTCGCCTGGGCAGAATCGAGTTCAGTTGTCTTCGCAAACTCGGTCATCGGGTGCAGGTCGAACAAGATCACTTCTGGGATGGACGTCGCCTGCGCGATCCTTGGGGTCACCCCCATGTTTGGTATGCTCGCCGATGAGAACAGAGTCGCGAAGGTAGCATTTCGCGCATCATTCGGGAATTTCTCGGACCTCGACTACCGCTCCCTCGGGTATTTCATCGGGAAAACGGCCGGCTCAAGAGTCCCCGTCCTCGCAGGACTCCCCGCGAATGTAACCTCCGATGATCTGAAGCACCTCGGCGCAGCCGCGGCGGCGTCCGGGCCCGTCACCATGATTCACTATCTTGGGATCACCCCCGGCTCTGCCACCCCCCATGATGCGACCAGAGGTGAAAAGGTCGAGACGATAGATGTCACCAGGGCCGACCTCAGAGAAGTAGAAAGCGATCTCAATCAGACCGATGAGAAGCCAGACCTCGTCGCCCTCGGAGTCCCCCATCTATCGGTGTCGGAACTCGGTTACCTTGCCAAGCTGCTCGAGGGGCGGAAACTGAAGCGAGGCATCCAGCTGTATGCCTACACCTCTTCCCAGTCGTTCGAGCTAGCCGAGAAGACGGGAATAATGTCCGACGTCCTCGCCGCGGGTGCAAGGCTCTCTCAGAGCACCGACGCTGAGATCTCTCCACTTAAGAGACTCGGGTTCAACACTGTGCTCACTAACTCCGCCAAGCTTGCTGAAATCGTCTCCTCTGAAGGCGAGATCCAAGTCCGCTACGCTCCCCTGAAAGCCATCGTGGAAGAGGTGACATCCTGACGGCAGAAACCAAGCTAGGGAGGGGGCTGGTCCCTGGACTCGCTGAAGGAGAAGCCCTGGTCTCGACGAAGGCGTTCACCTTCGCCCATGGGGTTGACCCAGCCACGGGTGTGGTGACCGACATCCGCAGCGACATCAGGGGGTCGAACGTAAGAGGCAAGATACTCTGTTATCCGTGGGGCAAAGGCTCGACCACGGCGTCGGCCTGGTTCATCGAGGGTGTGAGACGGGGTAACTCACCCGCGGCCCTTGTGACCGAGGGGGTGGACCTGTCTGCGGTCATAGGCTCGGTGATGGCGGGGGTCGTCTACGGCAAGAGTATTCCAGTCCTTGCGGGCATCCCCATGGAGCGGTTCTCCAACCTGAAGCCCCACGCAATCCTATCGGTCGACGGTGCCACGGGAATGGTGGTCCTCAAGAGATGAAAGAGAGGCGCCTCGCTAAGAAGAAACTCCTCCTCTTCGACCTGGACGGGGTATTCTACAAGGGAAAGGAGGAACGTGTGAAGATAGGCGGGAGTGAGGCGATCGGAGCCGCGAGACGGACAGGGAAGCTCCTCTACATTCTCACCAACAACTCGACAGATTCGGTGGAGACCATCCACAGCCGCTTGGTCGAGTTCGATATTCCCGTGAAGATCGAGGAGATACTCTCCAGCGCACTTCTCACCGCGGAGTACATCCACCAGAAGTTCGGGACCGTGACCTACTACCTCGTCGGGGAAAAGGGGCTCGATTCTGAGATGAAGAAGTACGGCCACAGGAGGTCTTCTGGGCGAAATGCGGACCTCGTCGTCGTAGGACTCGACAGGGAGGTCACCTACGGAAAACTTGACACCGCGGTGAGGCTGATCCGCGAAGGCGCAGGTCTGGTTGCTACCCATAGCGCGAAGCTCTACATGTACAAGACCGGACCCGCCATCGCAACAGGCCCCATCGTGAAGGCAATCGAGTATGGAAGCGGCCGGAGGGCCACCGTGATCGGGAAGCCATCACCGCTGATGTTCTCGATAGCGCTCAAGCGCGCCGGATGCAAGAGAGAGGACGCGGTCATGATCGGAGACCAGGTCGACACCGACGTTGCCGGGGCTGCCAGGTCGGGAATAGATTCTGTCCTGGTGACCAGCGGGGTCGACCAATCGGCCCAAGGCTACAGGCCGCTGGCGATCATCTCGAACGTGGACGACATAGCTAGTATGCTGTGAGTCCTGGTCCTACTTCGATGAGTGGGCTTTCACAAAGCGACCATCGACGGTGACACCTATTCCCGGTCTTGTCGGAACCCGCACCGAGCCGTTGCTTGGTTCGGGGAGGTCGTCAACCAGGTCAGTCAGCAGGGGATTCGGGAACGGGTTGAACTCAACCGCGATCGAGGGAAAGGCGGCCGCGACCTGCAAAGACGCCGCCAGGGATAGCGCCGAGTTCATCCCTGTCATGGGAGAGAAACCCAACCGGCGTTCGGCTGCCTGCTTTGCGACTTCCGTCTCAACCCCAACTCCTCCGCACCTGCTTACGCTTGGTTCGAGGACCTGTACCAGGCCTTCGGCCATAGGTTCCTCGAAATCGTTCACGAACCAGCTCTCTCCCGCTCCTACTTTGACCCCCTGTCCCTTGAGTATCGCATACCCTTCCATGTCATCGGAGAGAACAGGCTCTTCAAACCACGCCAGCCCAAGCTCACGAAACGCCCGGCAAGCCTTCGCAGCGGTCTTTCCGTCGTAGGCTCCGTTCGCGTCGGCGACGACCATCCCCTCCGGCCACGCCTTTCTTACCTCGGCGAGGGTCCTGAAGTCCTTCTCGACCCCAAAGCCAATCTTCACTTTGGCCCCAAGCATCCCCTTCGCCTTTGCAGCTTCCACCTGGGAAAGAATGCGCCCCCTGGAGCTGAAGAGCGAGCCGGCGAACACCTTCACCCGATCGACGGGGGTCTTTGCGAAGAAGGCGCATAGCGAGCTCCCCTCAAGTCTCCCATGGCAGTCATACAGGGCCATCTCAATCCCGCTGAGAGCCTCAACCCCGACCCCCCTGGTGTGCCCCCTGATCCTAAGCTCCTTCCACATCGCATTCCAGAAATCGGCCACCGATCCTAGGTCGCTTCCCTTCACCACTCCGCTCAGGGACTTCACCATGGCCGTCGTTGCCCCGGGTTCGAACCTCGTCATGGCCTCCCCCCAGCCTTCTGCCCCATCGCAGACAGCCTTCACGAGAACCGTCTGGTAGTACGAGTAGCTGAAAGTCCCACCCTGCAGCCTTTCCTTCGCCTTGATTCTTATGGGGTACGCCTCGATGGATTCGACTTTCAACAGAGGGCAGGTTCCGGGGCAACCTTAATTTGGTTGACGCCTGCCTGTGTTCTCAGATTGCAACACTCGACATCAAGAGGTCTGGCCACCTGCGTCATCTGCGGGAAGACCGAAGCATCGAAGGGGACCTATCCTATGGTCGTCGGTGTGGGGAGAGTCTGTATGGAAGACGGGATGCGAAAGGTAAAGTGCGAAGTCTGCGGGAGCGAGGTCAAACTTCTGACCTCATCACGGCTCCAAGGTCGGACACTCTGCCTGGCGGACCACATGAAGGAGGTCGAGAAGTTCAGGCAACATCTTGTGGTCACCTTCGACGAAGAGGTCGAACCTGTCCCGTCAATCCTGGCGAAGGCATACGGTTCGGCTCCCGAGGGGTACACTCTGCTGGCAATCAGGCGTGGGAGGAATAGCACCCACATGTGGGAAGCCGAGTACGAGAAGACCGAGATCTTCGAAATGAGATGCAGTTAGACTCCGTCACCAACAACTTTACACCCCTTTTCTTAAACTGAGACGGCGCCAATTCATGCCAACTGCCATGGCAAACGAGGAGATGATGGTACTGAACAGACTGCTTCAGGAGATCGAGGACCTCAAGCTCGGTCTCGACCCAAACGTACTTCAGGGATGGTACAACAAGATAGCCAGCGATGCTAAGGCCGAGGCCCCCCGTCACCTGATGGACTCGATCGACGTCATTCAGGACCCAATTCTACCGATGAAGTTCGAGTTCAAGACCTCCCGCAGGGCAATAAAATATGTCCAGGAGGCCATAGACCGCAACCTCAACGAAATGCCCCTGGCGACCAGGTTGTATTTCCAGAAGCTTTCCGAGCTGATAGAAGCGGAGTCCATGCGCTGATTCCGGAGCGCGTGGTGTGAGGACAGAGAAACCGCACCTTTTGGCACCCAAACCAGTTCGGGGTTCTCCTTAATATCGCCATCAGGAGCCTGCTCTACATGGCTCAGACTGAGCCGCCCATCACTCGCACGATACTTGCCAATCCTGCACCCCTCGGCCTGATGGCGTTCGGCACCACCACAGTTCTCCTGAATCTGTCCAACGCGGGTTTCTACCCTCTCGACTCCACCATCCTGGCCATGGGCCTCTTCTACGGAGGCCTCGCCCAGATCATCGCTGGGGTCCTCGAGTTCAGGAAGGGAAACACATTCGGGATGACGGCCTTCCTGTCCTACGGCTTCTTCTGGGAGTCATTCGTCTTCATCTTCGTCCTCCCTGCCCTGGGGCTTGCCGCGGCTCCCACCTCGGCTGGATTGTCCGCCTACCTATTCATCTGGGGTCTATTCACACTGCTGATGTTCGTCGGCACCCTAAGGCTCAATGGTGCACTCATGTTCGTCTTCGGTTCCCTCTTCGTCCTCTTCTTCCTACTATCTGCGGGAGTTGCCTGGAACAACTCGACCATCCACCAAATTGCAGGCTACGAAGGAGTCGTGTGCGGACTAAGCGCGATCTACACCTCCATAGCGGAGGCCTTGAACGAAGTCTATAGGAAGGAGATCCTTCCTATCTTCCCAGTCAAGGCTGCTGCCTAGGCGCGGTCGCGCTTCACTTCTTTTCTTCAGTCTGGACGAGCTGGCGTACCTTCTCCACGACTTCAGGGTTGGCCAGGGTAGATGCGTCTCCGTAGTCCCTTCTCTCGTAGATCGAGACTAGTATCCTGCGCATTATCTTGCCCGAACGGGTCTTCGGGAGGTCAGGTACGATGTACACATTCCTTGGCCTGGCAATTGGCCCAAGTTCCTTGACGACCTGGGTCTCCACCTTCTTCTCGATCTCCTTCGACGGTTCAAACCCCGGCTTCAGT
>DATFYS010000106.1:0-2858 GCA_035314885.1 Nitrososphaerales archaeon
GAAACCCAAGATCATACCCCTCCTCCTGATGGCGGCTCTTGGCTCGGCTGTGGTGGCTGCCAGGACGCTTCCCCAGGTCATCATCCTATTCGGCGTGCTGGTGGGGGGTGCACTTGCATCGGGGGGAGCGCTGACGCTGAACAGCTATCTCGAGATGGGGATTGACTCCAAGATGAGGCGGACAAGGAACAGACCGCTCCCCGCCCAGAGGATTGTCACTCCCTCTCACGCCCTGGGCCTTGGCCTCGTCCTCGTGGCCGCGGGGGTCCTCGTCGCCTTCGTGACCCTCAACCTGGTCGCCACCTTCTTCATCGCCCTGGGAGCTTTCGTTTACGTCCCCGTTTACACCGTTTTCCTGAAGCCGAGGACCAGCTGGAACATTGTTCTGGGGGGGTTCGCGGGAAGCTGTGCTGCCCTGGCCGGATGGTATGCGGTCACCTCATCAAACGCCCTTGTCGGCTGGCTCCTGGGCTTGCTCGTTTTCGTCTGGACCCCCAGCCACTTCTGGTCACTTGCGGTCATCACAGAGCAGGACTACTCCGCGGTTGGGATCCCCATGATGCCCTCGGTGGTCGGACCGGAGGCGGCCTCGAGGTACATCGTTGTCAACACCCTGCTTCTCATTCCAGTCAGCCTCGCCGTCGCCTACTACTTCTCCGGGGTGGGGTTGCTGATCTACTTGGCCGTCGTCCTCGTCTTCGATGCACTGCTCCTCGGGACCAACGTGAAACTCTTCAGGACCCCCAGCAAGGCGAATGCGTGGCTGGCCTTCAAATTCTCAAGCCCCTACCTCGCGGTGATATTCCTCGTGGCTATGCTTGCGGTCGCGGTCCACTAGCTCGGACCGTGGACAAGCTTTTTCTCTATTGATCTGAGACTTTCGCAGCATGGCTCTGTTTGTTGTTCACTACTCGGAGGTCGCTCTGAAAGGTAAGAACAGACCTGAGTTTCTCAGGGCCCTCCGCCACAACATGGCCAAAGCCCTCGTGGGTCTACAGCCCAAGATCAGTCTGAAGGATGGCAGGTTCCTGGTCGAAGTCGAGGGAGGTGGCTCAGAGGCAGAAGAGCGTCTGTCAAGGGTCTTCGGCGTCGCCTGGTTCGCGCCTGTCTCCGTCGTCCCCCGCAGCTATCCCTCAATCCAGGAGGAGGTCCTTCGCCAGGCCAGACTTGCGCCACAGTCCACCTTCAGGATCTCCCCCCGCCGGTCCGACAAGACCTTCCCCATCAATTCCAGCGAGCTGGCGACACGTCTAGGTTCAGATGTGGCCCGAGGCACCGAGATGAAGGTCAACCTCTCCCACCCTGGCCTTGACCTTCACGTTGATGTGATTCGGAACGAAGCGCTCGTGTATTCGGCGAAGTCGAGCGGTCCCGGAGGGCTTCCGGTGGGGACCGCAGGGAGGGTGATGCACCTCTTCTCGGGGGGGATAGACTCCCCTGTTGCAGCCTGGCTCCTCATGAAGAGAGGGTGCAGGCCTGTCTACGTCCACTTCTACCTCGCACCAACTCCTGAATCCGCAACTGAGAGCAAGATCACGAAGCTAGTGAAGGTCCTATCCCTCTACGGGGGGAGGTGCACTTTGGTCCTGATTCCTTTCGCGGAATACCAATTGGCTACAACCCATGCTTCTGAGTGGTTGGAGCCTTCGCTTTTCCGCCGGTTCATGCGCATGACAGCCGAAGCTCTTGCCCCGAAGTTCAGGGCGGGGGCAATCGCGACCGGAGATTCCCTCTCGCAGGCCGCGTCTCAGACCCTCTGGAATCTTGCCTCATTCGACAGCGGAGCCAGTCTCCCAATCCTTAGGCCTCTCCTCACCTTCGACAAGGACGAGATAATCGACATGGCCAGGAGCATAGGGACATACGACCTTTCGCTTGAGGAGTACAAGGACTGCTGCGCGATCATCACTCGCCACCCACTGACCCGGACCAAAGCGAATGTGATCTCAGAATATGCGAAGGACCTTAGTTTCGACGAACTGGCATCCCGCTCCATCAAGCGGGGGACACTCGTCTCCTGGGACCCTGCGACCAGCCAAACGAAGGTGACCAGGCTGGTCGACTCACTTGGGGAGCATGAAAGGGGCGGCGCGACCCGCGGCGGCGAAGCTGACCCTGAAACACCTCGGGGAAGAGCCGAGGCAAAAATATAAGCAGGGATTGAGGGCGAAGTCTCGGTAATAAGACATGAATGAAACAGTGCTACACGTTGAAGGGAGTCACTTCCAGCAGGAAGTGGTGAAGTCGGACAAGCCCGTTTTGGTTGACTTCTATGCTGACTGGTGCGGACCCTGCAAGATGATAGAGCCCGCCATCATCCAGCTGTCCAAGGAGTACGACGGGAAGGTCAAGTTCGTTAAGATCGACACGGACGACAACCAGGAGCTCGCCATGCAGTTCGGAATCATGAGCATCCCTACGTTGATGTTCTTCGCCAAGGGGAAGGTGGAGGACATAGTCATCGGAGCGGTGCCTCCTGCCGTCCTGAAGACGAAGCTGGACAACCTCCTGAAGAAGGCCTAGAACACTTTAAGACCGGAACTCGGAATCCCGGCCGTTCATGCAGGGCAAAGGAGCTCTCCTTCTTCTCACGACCGCCACGCTCTTCTCTTTGCTGGTTGTCGGCGCGTATGTAACAGCGGCTAGTTTCGGGGGAGAGTGTGGGAGCAACCTCGGCCAGGACTACCCCCTTTGTCAAGGGCAGCTCCTTCCGCCTCCCCAGCTGGGACCCATCGCCGAATACACGCACAGGGTGCTTGCCTCTCTTTCGACACTCTTCCTCTTCGTCACCACTTTCCTCTTCTGGAGGGCGAAGGATTCCCCCTTCCAGGTCCGCCGGTCGCTTGTTGTCGCGTCCA
>DATFYS010000107.1:0-3251 GCA_035314885.1 Nitrososphaerales archaeon
AGCGGGACGAAGATCTGGATGACCAACGAAGCCATGTAGAGAAGAGCGAACTGGAAAGCGAGTGCGGCCGTCCGTGGGTCAGCGTTGTCTGGGACCGGGCCATCGAACATCCTGACTAGCCCGAGGGCAGCAGGCGCTGTCAGGAACACCACCAGCGACCAGATGGGCAGCAGGCGCGCAAGAATCCCCAAGATAACGAAGAGGTAGGCGGCTGCGACGAGAGTGGCGTAGAGCTTCTCGGCAGCCTTTGCTCCCAGGACGACGGCGATGGTCCGGGTCTTCATCGACCCGTCGTAGTCAATATCACGGATGTTGTTCGCCAGGAGGACCAGGGCCACAAATAGACCAATGGGGACGGCAGCCACCAGAGGGGTCGAGGAGAAGACCCCCGTCTGGACCATGTAGGCTCCAAGAGGAATCAGAAGCCCCCACATGATGAACACGGTCACCTCTCCCAGGGCCCTTGCCTTGAGGACGACCGGGTCCGCTGTGTACAGGACACTCCCTGCAATGCCCGCAACGATTATCGCGAGTATCAATGGACTGCTCACCAGGGCCAGGTAGGAGCCTATCACGAAGGTCATGGCGTAAAGTCCGATCGAGAACTTGAGGGTCGTTGAGAGCGGAGTCTGGCCGAAAGCCGCAGGGTGGACCCTGTACTTCGTAGTCGGGGCGCCCTCCCGGTCAACCCCGTGTCTGACGTCGAAGAAGTCGTTGAGCACGTTGGTTGCGGCATGAAACACAATCATCCCCGCCAGGGTGAGCACGTAAAGGAGGGGGTTGAACCTCCCCAACAGAGCGGCCAACAGGGTTCCCAAGGTGACCGATGAGAAGGTCATGGTAAAGGACCAGGGCCTTGTGGAAAGAAAGGCGGTCTTCGCGTTCAAGGCACTTTCCCACCGCCGAACGGGGTTTTAACGATAGCACTTCGTTTCAATAGGGCTTTATCCGTTTGGCAATACGCCCCTGCACATTGGCCGTATCGCCCAGGCTGGTCGGGGGGCTGGCGGTGGTCATGGTTTCGATGGTCGTTCTCTTCACCGTCCCTCCCGGCTACTTTGTCGTCGCCACCTTCGCGTCCACCGGCTGCATGCTCGCTGCGGCGCTTTACCTGGGGAGGCTCCGTCCTCCAGTCGGACTGCGATACCTTTCGGTCCTGCTCGGGGTTCTGACGGCCGCCGGTCTCTACCTAGTGTTCTACGCCGGAGGTGCCGCCGTTGATCTGCTCCATCCTTTTGGCATCACCTCGGCGTCGGAATCCTCCGTCTACTCTCTTGTCGCCTCGCCTTCTAACCCCATCTTTGTTCAGGTCATCCTCCTTCTGTTCGACTCCGCAGGATACGAGTCATTCTTCCGGGGAGTCCTTCAGGCAAGGCTCCAGACGAGGGTTGGACCGGCGGCTGCGGTCCTCGTTGCACTTCTCGACGCGGGGCTGCACCTGGTCACTTTGAACCCGATCTGGGTAGGAGGTACATTCGTCACCGACCTTGTCTGGGGACTGACCTACTACTATGGAAAGGGGTTGCAGGGGAGCTTTACGAGCCACTTCCTCTGGGACCTGGCAATCTTCATCGTGCGCCCGGTAAGATAGGTTCGGTCCCGCCAGCGGAGAACTTCTCATATAGGCGCAGACGACGCGGCTGAAAGGGGCCATGCCGACAGGGAGGATGCTGTGGGAGCCTGAACCGTCTTTCGCCAGAAGGACTAACATGGTAGCCTACATGAAATGGCTCGAGAAACGGGGGATGAGGTTCGACAACTACCAGGAGCTTTGGACCTGGTCGGTGGAGAACATAGAGAGCTTCTGGGGATCGGTCTGGAAATACTTCGAAGTGGCAGACGCCGATTACCCGGTTCTCTCCGAACACAAGATGCCAGGGGCTCAATGGTTCGAAGGATCGGAGCTGAACTTCGCCGAGTACGTCTTCCGAAGCAAGAGGGACGGACTTGCTATGATCGCGAAGGCCGAGAAGGGAAAGGGGAAGGAGACGACTTGGCAGGAACTTGAGAGGCGGACGGCCTCCCTCGCCGCTAAACTGAGAGAGATGGGGGTCGAGGCCGGCGACCGGGTTGCGGCATACCTTCCTAACTCGGGCGAGGCCGTGACAGCCTTCTTGGCTTGCGCGAGTGTGGGGGCGATTTGGTCATGCTGCTCTCCAGACTTCGGTCCCCCTGCAGTCCTAGACAGGTTCAGCCAGATCCGTCCGAAGGTCCTGCTAGCAACCGACGGGTACAGCTATGGTGGTAAGTGGTTCGACAGGACCGAGGCGGTCAAGACAATCGCCGGTAGCCTCCCGTCACTGAAGCAGATTATTGGGGTCGAAGGGAAATCGAACAGTCCCCCGCTTCCGGACTCAGAGCCCTTCGACGACCTGGTTTCGGGGAAAGAGTCGCCGTATTACGAGTCGGTTCCCTTCGACCACCCCCTTTGGATCCTTTACTCGTCTGGGACCACCGGCCTCCCGAAGCCCATAGTTCATGGCCACGGGGGAATACTTGTCGAACTCCTCAAAGCGCTGTCTCTCCATAACGATATTCGGCCTGGCGACCGCTTCTTCTGGTTCACCACCACAGGGTGGATGATGTGGAACTACCTCGTCGGAGGGCTCCTCCATGGGGCCACGATCGTCCTGTACAACGGCAGCCCATCCTATCCTGCCCTCGGCGCCTTGTGGGACCTCGCCGAGGAGACCCAGACGGCATTCATGGGGGGGAGCGCGGCATATTTCGCATCGTGTGTCAGAGCGGGGCTCGGTCCCGGTGCTGCCCACGAATTCAAGAAGCTGAGGGGGATCGGATCCACGGGGTCCCCCCTCTCCCAAACCTCCTACGAATGGGTCTATTCAGCTGTGAAGGAAAACCTCTGGCTTGATTCTATCAGTGGTGGCACCGACGTGTGCACACCCTTTGTGGGCGGCTCCCCAACACTACCTGTGTATTCAGGAGAGATTCAATGCAGATGCCTAGGAGCCAAGGTCGAGGCCTATGATGAGGAAGGAAGGCCCGTGATTGGGCAGATGGGAGAGCTGGTCCTGACCGAGCCGTTGCCAAGCATGCCCCTCTATCTGTGGGGGGACGAGGACGGGAAGAGGTACATGGAGAGTTACTTCAACACCTTCCCGGGTGTCTGGAGACATGGAGACTGGATCGAAATCACCAGGCGCGGGACCTGCGTGATATTCGGGCGTTCGGACGCCACCATCAAGAGAATGGGTGTGAGGATTGGAACAAGTGAGATCTACAGGGCCGTG
>DATFYS010000108.1:0-11793 GCA_035314885.1 Nitrososphaerales archaeon
CTTCGGCCACCTTTACAGGTACGAATTCGGTCCCCTGAACGCCACCTTCGTTGAAGTCAACGAGGTAGAACCCCCGCTGTTCTCCCCTCGCGAGCTCGAGGAGCTCGCCGTATTCGGTGGCGAAGAGGGGACCCGGGTACGCGATGTTCTTCCTCCCGGGGAGAGACTTCAACATCCTGCTGTGGACATGCCCCCCTGCGTAGTACCCGAATCCCGAAGGGAGGTACGACGCTGGCATCGCTGGCATCATCTCGAGAGATGGGGGTTTGAGCTCCTCGATGCCTCCATGGAAGACGAATATCTTGAACCCGGGTTCCGCTTCCAGTGGGGCGCGGTCTAGGACTGCATACTCCTCTCTGTCGATGGAGAGCTTCTTCCCAGAGAGGCCGCAGATCTTCGCCCCTGACGGATCTTCGACGAACCGAAGGCCGACCTTCTCGCCTCCGGACACCCTGTCTTCGGCCTTTGTGAACAGCCCAGCCCCGTCGAGGACGTCGACGATGGAAGAGAAGTTGGGACTGAAATCGTGGGACCCGTAGATTGCATAGATTTTGATTCCGGAGTCGACGGCCTCCTTCATCTTCTCGGCGGCCCTCCTGACCGAAGAGAGGTCGGGGATGTTGGAGTCGAAGATGTCCCCGGCCATTATGATGAAAGAGACTTTCTCCCTGATGCAGCGGTCCATGGCCGCGTCGAACGCGTCTAGGACGAGTCCCCTGAGTTCTGGCTGACGGAACGCACCGATGTGGATGTCAGACATGTGGGCGAACTTGGGCACAGGTCAGGCGAAAGGACACGTGGTATATTTGGAATGAGGAAACAGTTTCACCGACGTCTCGCCAAGGAGTTTAAGTGGGCTGACGGCTCGCAAGACCCTCTTGCCGCGACGGATTGAATGGCTCTCGAGCGTGATGCCGTCGACAGTTACGGGCCTGGAAGAGAATGTGGCCAGGTCAATCGAAGTCGTCGAGAACCCTCCGGCGTGGATGTGCCTCGCATGCAGGGGGGCGAAGCTCCTCTGTGGCAAGCCGAGGTGCCCGATAATCGTGAAGGCGCAGGCAATGGCAAGGATGGATGCCTCGCTATCCACAAGCGAGATTGAGGGTTCGTCCCCGCCGGGGGTCTTCGTCGGGAGGCTGGGATATCCAAAGGTGTCCATCGGGCCGATGGTCCCTCCAACGTTCGGGGACACCACGATACTTGACACCCCAGAGGAGTGGCTTGGAAGGCCGGTGGATCAGATAGTCGATTACAGGTACTCTCTGGTGAGAGGAAACGCGAGGGCCGGGGTGGAGGACGCCCAGAGGCCGGGGAGGTTGCTTTCGCCACTTCAGGAGCTTGCAATGGCTGCGAGGCCCGTGGATACGGAGCTGAAGCTGACCAAGGCGCCGAGGAAGATTTTGACCCTGAGCGAGGACACGCAGCCCTACGGTCCGTCTGCCCCGCTGGAGAAGTTCAAGATTAGCAACCCGACGGTTGACAGGAGGATAGAGAAGGCCTACTACGACAGGGACCTCAAAGCCATGGACGCCATCGAGGACCTCTACTCGGACGGGGTACTGGTGACCCGGATTCAGCGGGCGTTCAGCCTGGGGATGTTCGGGAACGGGGGGAGGAGGAGGATTGTCCCGACCAGGTGGAGCATAACCGCGGTGGACAGTTCCATCAGCCTAGACCTGGTTGAGAAAGTCAAGCACCATCCGACCATCGACGAGTATAGAGTCTACAGTTTCAGCGTCTATGACAACCAGTACGTCGCCATCCTGATGCCCGAGCCGTGGAGGTTCGAGTGGATTGAAGCATGGTTCCCCAACACGACATGGAACCTCTACACGACGACACCATACATGATCGGGGACTACGAGGAGTACTTCGGGAGGACGAAATACGCGCGCGTCGGTGGATGCTATTATTCGACGAGGCTGGCGGTGACGGAAGGACTCCACCGGGAGAGGAAACAGGCAGCTGCGGTGGTCCTCAGGGAGACCTATCCTGGTTTCATCATGCCCCTGGGAGTCTGGAACGTGAGGGAGAGCATCAGGGCTTTGATGAAGCAGCCGTTTGAAAGGCACGAAACCTTTGGTTCCGCGTTGAACTCTGCCCTGTCAAAGCTGAAAATACCCAGAGACAAATGGGTCAGAGAGAGCGTGCTCATCTCGAGAGAACTGACCCAGACGAAGATCACGACCTATTGAGGGGAAGAAGCGATGACTAGGAAACTCTTCTGGGAGGACATGTACATGAAGGAATTCGACGCGAAGGTCGCCACGGTCGACGGGACGAAGGTCTTGCTCGACCAGACCGCTTTCAACCCGAGAGGAGGAGGGCTCGTTTCAGACACAGGAATGCTTGGAGGGATCCGGGTGACCGAGGTAGTCAAGGAAGGGGACGACATCTTCCATCTGATGCAAGGGCCAGCGGGCTTCGCAGTGGGAGACACCGTCCACGGGGTTCTTGACTGGGAAAGGAGGCACAGAATAATGAGGATGCACACCTCCGCCCACATACTGAGCGCAGTGGTGCACAAGCAGACCGGGGGGCTCATCACCGGAAACCAGATCAGCCCCGATGAATCGAGAGTCGACTTCAATCTGGCCGACTTCGACAGGGGGAAGATCCAGTCGTTCGTCGACGAGGTGAACCTAGCGGTTGGCCGCGGACTCGAGGTCAGGACGTTCTTCATGAAAAGAGAAGAGGCTCTGGCGACGCCGGGGTACGTCAAATTGGCGAACGCTATGCCCCCGAACCTTGCCGAGCTCCGCATCGTCCAGATCGGGGACGTGGACACCCAGGCCGACGGCGGGGTCCATGTGGGGAACACCAAGGAAATCGGGAAGGTGGCGGTCGTGAAGGCCGAGAACAAGGGGAAGGACAACCGGCGGCTGTATTTCACGGTGGAACAATCAGTCTAATAGCAGGAAAGGAGGTGACTCTTTTATGGGAAGCAAGGAGTTTGCGGAGGCCCTGTCAGGCCAGAACGAGGTTCAGATCAGCTTCGTGAGGAGCAAGAACGGGAAGGCGCGGACCATCCCCGTGTGGTTCACCGTTGAAGGCGGACGCGTCCAGCTTCTTCCCATGTATGGTCTCAGGACGAAGTGGTTTCAGGAAGTCGAGAAGAGCGGGAAGGTGGAGCTCTCGGTGAAGAATCAGAAGCTGAGCGTGACTCCCAGCATCGTAAGAGACGAGGCGAAGATCGAGCGCATCAAGGGCATCTTCGCAAGAAAGTACGGATTCGGGGATGTGAAGAGGTACTACCCCACTTCGGAAGTAGCCATCGAGGTCCCCCTGTAACCGGGCGACCAGACCAGGCTGGCTACCCTCCGCACACCTTAGGGGACGCAATCGGGAATTGGATAATCCAAGCTTCATAGCGCCAGAGCGCTAGCGTCGCCGGTGGTAGCTCCAGACCGGCATCCTCTTGGCGGTGCAGTTTCCGCAGTAGGTCTTCATCACCCTGCTGGTTTCGTCGAAGATCGTTGTGGAGTGTGACATGCATACCTGGGCCCCGCATTCAGCGCAGGACGCCACAGCGTGACCCTTGCAAACCGAACACCTCGCCATTTTCTATGCACCAATTCTCCCCGCGCCTTCGAGCACTCCCCGAGCGGCGTCGAGCTTGTCAAGGTTCGATGGGGCTTCAGTCGGTGCCAGGTTGACGCTTAGGTCACATTGAGGCTCCCCTGTTAATAAACAAGAGCCCTAGACAGGGAGCTTGACCTCGCCCTCGAATCTTTCGATGCCCTTCGCCGCCAACGCTCCGGAAATTCTGACACCATCCAACGCCGAAACGAAGTCGCTCATTGTCTTCGAGTTGCCATCGTTGTCGCATATCACCACCGAAACGGTCGAGTTCTTTCCGGGGACGAGGGCGTAGAGCATCTCTTCGCCGACTGGGGTCCACTCTTCGAGCCCCATTTTCAGGAAGAGCGTCGGGTGGCAGGATCCGGCGATGCTCTGTAGAACCTCGACCGCGATGTTTACCCTGGTTCTTCCGATCTGCACCGCTTCAAAGTAGTTCAAAATCAGGAGTCGGCCTCACGGTTCGGATTTAAGGGACGCTCCCCGGAAGGGATGGCGACTTGAAGCTTGACGCCGAGGTCGCGGTCTCGTCCCCATCGGAGATAGCTGAAATCGCAAGGAGAGCCGAGCAATACGGGTTCGACGGCTTCTGGGCGAATGAGACGAAGCACGACCCGTTCGTGCAGCTGGCAGTGGCTGCTTTGGCCACGAGCAGGATCGACCTTGGGACGTCGATCGCCCTGGCTTTCACAAGGAGCCCCACCACCGTCGCCTACACCGCATGGGATCTGCAGAGCCTTTCGGGGGGCCGGCTGATTCTCGGCCTCGGGAGCCAGGTCAAGGGACATATCGAAAGAAGGTTCGGGATGAAGTGGGAGAGCCCTGCTCTCAAGATGAGGGAGTATGTGTCGGCGCTGCGGGCAGTATGGGATTGCTGGCAGAATGGGAAAGACCTGCGGTTTGACGGGAGATTCTACAAGCTCAGCCTGATGACCCCTTTTTTCAACCCGGGACCCATCGAACATCCGAGGATCCCCGTCATCCTGGCAGGAGTGAACGAGGTCATGTGCAGGGTCGCCGGGGAGGTCGCAGACGGCCTGCATGTCCACCCTCTCCACACACAGAAGTACCTCAGGGAAGTAACCACTCCTGCCTTGCTGCGTGGGCTGGCGAAATCAGGAAGGAAGAGGGACGAATTCTCGGTAGTCGTGTCCGTTTTCGCAGCGGTGGGAGCTACGGCAAAGGAAATCGCGGTGGTGAAGGAGTTCTACAGACAGCAGGTCGCTTTCTACGCGTCGACCAGGACCTACAGGACACTGATGGAACTCCACGGCTGGGGGGACGTTTCCGACAGACTGCATGAAGAGTCGGTCAGCGGGCGGTGGGACAAGATGGCGAGCGAGGTGAGCGATGAGATGCTCGGGGAGTTCGTGGTCGAAGGGACTTGGAGCGAGATGGGGGCTATCCTGAAGCGCAGGTACCAGGGAATCGCCGACCGGGTCAAGCTTTACCTTCCGTTCGACGGGAGTGAAGAGTGGAAGGACTTGGTTTCGGGCTTCAGAGCTTCACGCTGATTTCGACGGCGTCGGGACCGCCAGCCGGAGGCTCACGGTACTCGCTGAGATACTTTCCCGAGTTCCTGACGTAGTCCAGATAGCCGGAGACTTCGGCCGCATGGGACTTCACGTTGTCGGCAACGACGATGCTTCCCTTGTGCATAAGGTGCTCGACAGATCTGAGGTATCCAAGGTACTCGTCCTTCACTGCGTCGAGGAATACCATGTCGTAGGTCCCCTCGAGCCCGGGGAGGACTTTCTTGGCGTCTCCGACCTTGACTGTTATACGTTCAGACAGGCCAGCCCTTTCGATGTTCTTCCGAGCAACCTGAGCCATCTCGTCCTTGAGCTCGACGCATGTGATTGACTGCCCACTGCGCAGGTGGCGTCCCATCCGAATGGCGCTGTAGCCAACCAAGGTCCCAATCTCCAGGATTGAGGAAGGGTTGTGCTGGGCTATCATGTCGTCCAGGATCTTGCCCCTGACCGGACCGATGATAGGGAGGCCGCGCCGGGGAGCCTCCTGCTCGATGGATTTCATGACCTCTTCGGGGGTCATCAAAGGGAAGGCCAATTTCTGGTTGGTAAATCTGTCGGTTCCCGCTGACCCAAGCCACCTGAAGAGTTAACTCGGCGCAGTAGACGTGATTGCACCTGAGATGCAGGCAGCACCACTTTACGAATTCTCCAACCGGCGAAACTATCTTGTCCTGTTTGCTCTGTTCTCCGCCTGGGCTGCCTTCTGGCTGTTTCTCTTGGGTTCCGGCCTGGGGACGACGGAGCTGGACGCCCTTCTCGCAGTCTCCTTCGGCGCTGTGGCGGCTGCTAGCTTGATTTTCGGATTGGCCGTCTCCTCTAGAATGTCGTTCTGCGAAAGATTTGTGCGGGTCAAAGTAAGATCCCACGACTTTGGGCAGATTCCATACGGCGACATAACCAAAGTGGAAATCGTTCCGGATGAATGGTCGAGGTCGGGATACTACCTCAAGGTCAGGTTCAACGTCCTAAGGAAGGAAGAGCCGTTCGACGTTCCGAAGCTCATCATCTACAACAACCCTCAGATTCCAAGTCCTCAACGAGACGCGGTGAGCCTTGCGTCGTGGATAAGATCGAAGGCGGGACTCCCTGACGAGAAGTTCACCCCCTACGGGCTCAAACCGGATGGTTGACGGGACAATCTTTTATAGCGGAAAACGGCCTTTTGAAAATCAATGTCAGTAGAACAGGTTGACATCAGGGAAGTCCAGAAGCAGGTTTCGAAGATAGTCGACCCGGAGATCGGGATGCCCATCGTCGAGATGAACCTGATCGACAAGCTGGACATCAAAGACGGGAACGTCGACGTTGAATATCATGCGACGACACAGTTCTGTCCTCCGGTCTTCGCGCTGAAGATCTCCCAGGACATCAAGGACAGCCTCATGCAGGTCAAGGGGGTCAAGGCAGTCAATGTCGTCGTCACCGGACACTATTTCGCGGACGCCATCAACCGGCAGGTCAACAAGCCAAGCGGGACCCCGCCCCCGCCTCCTGCAGAACAGACCCCGAAGCAGTAGCTACAGTAGCGTTGTGGCGGCGGCGATGGCACCAAGATTCGCCAGGATGGGGAGTGCTGCCCCGCAAAGAATCACCGCGTCGTTTTCCCTCGGTTCGAGCCCTTTCCTAAGGACATCCCATACCTCGCTCGGATAATCGTGCTCGCAATCGGAGGACCCTCCGGGAATCGTGAACCTATGGTCCCTGATGATGTAGGTCGTAGCTCCTGCCGCTCCCACCTTGATGGCGGAATCTCTCTGCTCGATGCCGCTTGTGACCTTTGCGCCCCCTTTCCTGACGGCCACCCCTACCTGGTGTGCGCCCATGGTCAGGTCTGAGCTGCGAACCTCAATGGCGGCAGAAAGCCTCCCCGCCAGCGCGGAGTAGACTCGTTTGCCGTTAGGGGTGAGCCGACATCCGGAAGGACCGACGGTGGCCAGCCCCTCCTCTCTGAGTCGTTTGATCACCGTCCTGATGGCGCCTTCGCCGAGGCCGGCGCTGGACGCGAGCGCATGCCGTCCCACATTCCCTTTCTGACCGATGGTGACGAAGGCCAGCAGAAGGTGTGCCCTGTCGAAGGTCGGGAACGGGCCAAGGGGCTTCTTGTCGGTGATGTGGAGTAATCCCTCGAGGCTGGGCAACCATCCTGGGGCGCGGCGGGATGCGTATAACTCGTTTTCCGTGTGAAGATCTGCTTCATCATCGCCTTTAAATGGTATGGCTGGATAATCCATCCAGGTTGGCTGACGTTAGGGAGGTTGCCCTGGTCCCGGTATTGAGCGCCCTCATCGTCGGGTCTGATTTCGCCCTGGCCCCCTACGTGGATGTCAAGCTCCTTGACGTGATTGTCTTCTCAGCGGCTTTTCTCTTCGGCTTCCGTCTGGGGGCCGTGGTCGCCATCGTATCGGAGGGTGCCTGGAGCGTGGTGAGCCCCTGGGGATTTGCCGGCCCGATAATGCCGTTCCTGATTGCGGGCGAGCTGATTTTCGCCGCCACCGGATGGTGGGCGTCGAAGGTCTGGTCGGACAGGTCGAAGGTGGTCCAGAACTCCATCTTCATCGCGGCGCTGATGCTGATCTGCGCGTTCGCCTGGGACGTCGAGACCAACCTCGCGACTGCCTTCATCGCCAGCTGGCCCTCCGTCACCCTCCCTGGCATCCTTGCCTGGCAGATATCCGGCATCCCTTTCGCATTTGTGCATGAGACGGCTGACTTCGTCCTAGGGCTGCTCTTCGCCCCGGCCGCCATCCTCCTGATCCCACGGGTCATGAGAGGTAAGTCCTGAGTTGGTCTCCAAAGGGACGTTCTACGGGGTCGCAGCCGTCCTGGTCGCACTCCTGATTCTTTCGTCCGCAGTCGCGGTCTACTACTACAGTCAATATCAGACCGTAAGCTCGCAGAGCGAGACAATTGCGAGCGAGGTGGGCATGGCGCTGAATAGCTACGCCTCGCTGGTCAGCCGTTACAACTCCAGCCTCAGTGACTACAATACCACCCTGTCGCTGCTTGCCCTCGCCGTCGGGAGCCTGAACACCACCACCCCTGCCTACCGTACCGCAAGCTTGGACCTTTCATCCCTCTGGCAGTCCTATCAGGCGCTGGCTAGGGCAGGCGGGGCGAAGGTGATTGCATACAGCGTGCATCTGCTCGTAGACTATGGCAACGGAACCCGCAGATGGTATAACGACTCGGGCGCACAGCCTGGGTGGAACGGTTACGTCGTTTCGCTGGTCCTTCTCAATGGGAACTTGAATGCGACCTGGTATCCTGAGTTCGGGGAGCACTACATCACAGGAATCAACAAAGTCCCCCAGACCAGCTCAAAGTCGTGGTCACTCTGGGAGCTCAGCGGCCGTCAATGGACCTACTTCCCGGTGGGAGCCGACCAACTCCAGCCTCAAAACGGGACGGTCATAGCATGGGCGTTGTGCGGCTACGATAGCAGTTTCAGACCTACCTGTATCCCCTAGGCGGGGAATTGTACGGTCAGCCTGTACGTCCTAACCGACAGCGAAGAACGACGGTGGTCCCCTCAGTCTGGTTCCTCTGGGACCGTCCAGCCTTATGTGCCGGCGATGGCGCATGCTCATACCCCGTGATTTTGGCGGTTTCCCAGTTGAACAGGAGAATCAAGGTTTGCTGACCTTTAGCTCAACGTCGGATTAGTCGCCGACAGCTTAAGTGAGGGGGGACTGAGGAATGGCCGAAGTGAGCGAGCAGGAAGAGCGGATGAAAGCCGGGGCGGTCTGGCTGATACTCGACTCCAAACCCGAGGACGCGATCTCCCTGCTCTGCAAATGGTACCGGGTCTCGCGGCCGAGGCTCCTGGTGGGGGTCCTGGAGGGGAAGACGAAGGGGGTGGCGGCGGTCTACTCGGTTCGGCGGAGGGAGATCCTGGCTGCCAGGAGGGAGTACCTCTACGACCCGTTCGTCATCATTCACGAGTTCTATCACCACCTGAGGTCGACCAGCGGGAAGCACCGCGGGACAGAGAAGCAGGCTGACAAGTTCGCGTTGGATTTCATCGCGGCCTACAGAAGGGTGGCTGAAGGCGCGGTCCGCATGATGCAGGACGAAAAGGCGCAGGATCCTGGAGACCCGGCTTCGGTAAAGCTTTAGGTGGCTGGGGGGTTCAACCTAGACTGAAGTTGAAGGGGCAAGGCTCGGACGAATGCATATTCTGCGGCATCGTCTCAGGGAAGGAAACGTCCCACAAGGTCTACGAGGACGACAAGTACATCGCGTTCTTGGACATCTACCCCTTCTCCAGGGGGCACACCCTCGTCTGCCCGAAGGAGCACGGCGAGACGATCTGGGACATGAGCGAGGCAGACATAGCCGGGCTCTTCAGCGTGGCTTCCAAGGTCTCGAGGGCGGTGGCCAAGGCCGTGGCGGCCGACGGTTTCAGATTCGTCCAGAACAACGGCGAAGCGGCCAACCAGGTGGTCGCCCACGTCCACGTGCACGTCATCCCCGTGAAGATGGAGGACAGGGGAAGGTTCGCCGGGAGGAGGGCGTTCTCGGAAGAAGAGATGCGGGACACCGCCAGGTCGATTCGGACTGAGCTGAAATCAGGCTAGAGCGTTCAGCTCACGGCGACGGATATCGACGTTATCGCGTCGTTGGTGCTCCGTCCTAGGACGACGTAGATGGTGTATACACCGGCGCCATGCCCTGGCACCGTCCCGGAAAGGGTGGTCTGGCCCTGGATGAAATCATGAAGTGAGAACTCGATGTCGAACTGCGACGAGGAGTTGACCCACTTGGTGGCGTAGACGGTGATGCCGCTGGTGAAGGCCCCGCACCCCCCGAGTAGCTCGTTGCAGGGTGGGAGGACTCCCCCTATGAGGAGACCCGGACCGTATTCGTGGGGACCGGAGTTGAGCTCTGCTGTGGTCGCCGGCGAGGGGGTCCCGTCGTAGGCCACGTAGACAGCGTAAAGGTGCCGGGTGACGCTCGGGTCGGTTGGAACCCCGCTCAACACAACCTGGCAGCTTCCTGATAGGGAGCACCCTCCTGACGTGGAGAAGTTGAGGGCGATGTAATAGTTCTCGAATTCCTCTCCAAAGTACACCGTCGTCGAGTTGTAGGCGATCCCTATGGAAACCTGGGTGTGCAGAGGGGCGAGGATGTTGTACTTGTGCAGGTTTGCACAGCAGGTCAGGTCGTTGTTCATCATCGAGTTCTCGAGGTCCTTGATGGCGGTCTCGACGTCGCTGGTCGAGGTGAAACGGGAATTGTACTCTGTCGCTACGTTCTCGAAGTCGGCCCCCCGTCCCCCGAGGAAGGAATAGCGCATGTAGGGCTTGTACCCCTGGGTGTCGTTGTGGCTGAAGTAGCCGTAGTATAGCAGGGAGTCGACGTGCTGCTGGGCGGCCTGGGCGAAGCTCAGCGTGACAGGGGAGGTCCCGTTGGTCGCCCGGTCCTGGTTGATCAGGCTCAACGCGTAGTTGGCCAGGGTGCAGTAGTCCGTCGGATACCAGATGGGGGCCTGGTTCCCATGTATGTCCGGGGCGGCCAGCGTGGTCACGGTGGTCGACACCGAGCACGATGTTGAGACGCTTGTGCTCGACGTGTCCCCCGTGGAACTGGACGAAGAAGAGGATGAGGAGGCCGAAGACTGCGACAGTAACTGCAACCCCTGTCCCAGAATCGCTTGACCCTGTGGGGTGAAGAGAACGAAGGCGCCTATGATCAGCAGAACCACCAGGGCGGCCCACAGTCCGTTGTGCGACGGCGGCTTCGTCTCGGCTTCGACAGTCTGCTCCTGGGTTGCCCGAATCCGGCGGGCGAAGGGTCCTACCTTCATTGGGGCGGAACCGGTTTTCCCGATATTAAGGAAATCGGAGCCAGACTCTGGTTTCTAGGCGGACAGACCTTCCCGATCTTCCTGGGCAATGACCGCGGCAGGAATCTCGGGGAAGTCTTCCTTCATCCTCTGCTCCGCCACAGCCGAAGCCTCGGCGAGGACTCTTTCGGCGTCCTCGTTGGCGGCGTCGAAGTTCAGTGAAATCCCGCCTGTTGTCCCTGCATCGATGAGGACGCTGCTGAGAAGCCCGGAGATTTCTCCCATCTGCCTATCCGCCTCCGGAAGCGCAACGCTGAGGTCCTCCTTCATGGTCCTGATCACGGAGACCGCCGGCGCCAGCGTGGTGGCGATCTCGCCCAGGTCTGTGATGGTGCCTAGCCTCAGTGAAATCTGCTCGAGGGCGAGCTGGGCCTGGGTTACCATCTTCCCCATCTTCCTGACCTCGGAGAGCTCGTTGGCGTAGACGGCCGCGTGCTGCGAGTCGTGCTTGGCCAGCGAGGTCACGACCCCCTTGAATATGGTGGCGTCCCTCTGCCTTATCCTGTTGACTGTACCGTCGAGCTGAGAGATGAGGACCCTGATCTGTCGATTGGCCTGCTCGATCTGCGACTTCAACGGCGTGGTAGGACGCGCCGTCCTCCTGAGCCTGTCCATGAAACCCGGAGTCTGATCCTTCTTCTCCCAGTTGCTTGCAAAAGCCATGAGAGGCTCTTGGTCGACCAAGGTTGCTATATCCCGCGGGCTCTAATACTGGTGCCAGTTTGACGAAAAAATGTTGACGGCTACCTTTTGGAGGACCGCCGGGAGGGATGATACGGAACGATGAGGCTAGAGGGAGGAATCGCCTACCTGACATCGGATGAGATGGCCGCA
>DATFYS010000109.1:0-5033 GCA_035314885.1 Nitrososphaerales archaeon
CACTCAGGCCTTCAAGTGCAGGGTTTGCGGCCTGACCATGAGGCGCCCTCCTCTTTCATGGAAATGTCCCGTCTGCAGCGGCGCGATCAGGGGGACGCTCACCCGCGCCTCCGTGGAGAAGTACCTCTACATCGCCCAGCGCCTCGCGCGCGAATACGACGTGGACCCTTACCTGAAGTCTCGTCTGGACATGTTGCAGAGGGAACTCGACCAGCTCTTCAGCGGTCCACGGAAGGCAGACCAGACGGAGCTGACGGACTTCCTGAAGCCGCCCCTAGCGAAATGAGTAGGCAGGGGAGTCTTTGAAGGAATACTTCACCTTCTGAAAGCCCCTTCTGATTTCTCTGATCCTCGAGACCACTTCGCGCTTCCGTTCCCCGGCCATGGCGATGTGGATCAACTCGGCAACCTCCCTCATCTCGCCCTTCCCCATGCCGAGGCGCGTCAGTTCCGCCACCCCCAGCCTGATCCCTCCGGGGTTCGTGTAGTGCCTGCCCGCCTGCAGGTCGCCTGGAAGTAGTTGTCTGTTCACGATTATGTTCTGGGACTCGAGCAGTTTCTCGATGACCGCTCCGTCGGAGTACTTTGTCACGTCGACGGCCACCTGATGGGACTTCGTGTAGCCATTCTTCTCCCCCAGGACCTTCTCACCGAGGTCTGCCAGCTCTCCGGCGAGAACCTGTGCGTTCCTCACCGTATCTTTCGCGTATTTCCTGCCATAGGTGAGGAACTCTGCGAAGACCAACGCCTTTCCTGCAACGCTGTGGAGGTGATGATTGCTCGTGGTCCCGGGGAAGACGGCCTTCTTCAGGGGGTCCGCAAATTCATTGGTCGAGGCGATCGCCCCTCCCTGCGGCCCGAAGAGTGTCTTGTGGGTGCTGAACGTCATCACCTGGACTCCCTCGCGCAAGGGGTCCTGGAACTGGCCTCCCGCGATGAGCCCGATCACATGGGCTGCGTCATAACAAACTGTTCCTCCCTTCTCTTTGATCGTGTCCGCGAGCTCCCTGACCGGCTGAGGGAAAAGGAAGAGGCTCGCTCCGAACATGGCCAGCCTGAGCGACTTAAGTTCGGCGATCTTCTTCTTGGTGGCGTCGACGTCGATAGTCATCTGCTCTCGGTCGAATGCGAAGTATTCGATCTCAAGGGAATGGACGAGGCCCGCCGATCCTGAGAAGTCCTTCTTCCCGTGGGAGATGTGCCCTCCGTTTGGTATGGAGAGGGCCATCATGGTGTCGCCGGGTCCGCTTAACGCCGAATAGACCGCCAGGTTCGCCACAACACCGGAGATGGGCCTGACGTCGATGAACTCCGTCTTGAACAGCTTCTTCCCAAGTTCGATGGCCTGGAGCTCTATCTGGTCAATGAACCTGCACCCGGCATAGACTCTCTCCCCCGGCCACCCCTCCGCATACCTGTGCCCTAGGTCGGACGAAAGGACCCGTCGCACCGGCTCCGATGCGACATTCTCACTGGCTATCATGGGGAGGCTTTCCGAGAACCACTTCTCGTGAGCCTTCACCTTGGTGAGAACGGACTTGAAATCAGACTCGTAGGAAGGCATGGGACCCGATAGGCCCTTCACATTAGTTATACGTTTGGATGTCACATGTCCCGCTACGCTTAAGAACGGTCGGCGATAGGACGAATCCAATGAGCAGCAAGAAGAAAGGCGGACAGATGCCCGCTTCAAGCGCAGGCCTCCTGACGTTCTTCAACGAAGAAACCCATGGAGTGAAGATCAGGCCCGAGATTGTCCTGATCGGCTCCATCACGCTGATAGCTGCTTCAATTGTTATCAACATCATCATCTTCTGAGAGGACGCCCAGGCTGTCGGCCACAGAAGTCCTCGCCAGTCGGTACCGCCACCTCTTCGTCCTTCCCTCTACCCCCGTTCTCCTCACATATGTGGGGGCCGCTTCGCTTGCGCTTAGCGTTGCTTCGAGGGGGGTCACCGGGGTCTTCGCCTTCGTCCCGGCCTTCATCGTGGCTGTTCTCTCGTCGGCCGCGATCTCCAGCGCTCTACTCCTCTACGACAGGAAGACAATCGCCACCTTCAGGCGGACGACCGCCGTCCTCATGGCCGGGGCATTGCTCTGGCTGCTCTGTGTGGCCTGCGGCCTTCTGGTCGGCTGGTTTGGCGGGCCTTCCTATGCCCTCACCAACGCCTTCCTCTTCGGGGCCTTCGCCTGCGCCGGCTTCGAGTTCCTCATCATCAACGGAGTGTTCACAGGAAACACCACTCTTTCCTTCGCCCTAACCGTTCTTTATCCCGTTTCGACATTGAGCATCGTCAGGCTGGGCGAACTCCTAGGCCACTTCGACTTCCTTGCCCTGGTCTTCGGCGCGGCCTCCTTCGTAATCTTCGCGTCCTTCACGCTGATGCTCCGCAGGAGGAAGACGAGCAGCGGCCTCGACGCATTGCAACTTTTCCGGGCATTCATGAAGACCTGGGCTGCCCGAGATTCTGCAGACCTTGAGGCTGCGATCCTCGCGCATTCGGAGGACGCAGAGGTTTCTACGAAGATTCTCCGCTTCAAGACGACGGGGGGAGATACATTCATCTTGCTTCCGGGGGTGCATCCCGGTCCCTTTCATCCAGTCGGGAGCTACGACCTCCCGGGGGTGATTTCGAGGGCCTTCGAAGGGTTAGGCCCGGCCATGACACTGCACAGGCCTGGGGGCCACGAAAGGAACCTGGCGACGACCAGTGAAACGCTGCGCTACGCATCGGAGGTCTGCACGTTTGCCGGGACCATAGCCACCAGCGAAGCCGACGCTATGCTGAGGGGTCCCCTGGAATCGAAGATCGGCAAGGCCAACGTCAGCGCCACCGCATTCTCGGACGACCTGCTGCTGACCATCTCTTTCTCTCCCCTCGGGTCGGACGACCTAAGCGCCTCGCTTGAAGGGGAGATGGCCAGGTCAGGATTAGAAGCAGGGTTCGACACCTACGTCGTAGACGCCCACAATTCAATAGACCACCAGCAGGAAGCCCCCGACCTGAGCGAGCCCGGCTGGAAGGAACTCATCACTCGTCTAAGCCACGAGGGCGAAAGGGGGTTCAGATGCGCTTACTCTCATTCTAAGGAGACAGGCTTCCACGCAGGCGGCGACCTGACTGAAAACGGGGTCAGCCTGTTCATGGTCGAAGCCGGAGGGACAAAATACGCGCTGGTCCTCGCCGACGCCAACAACGCGGTTCCTGGACTAAGGGCCGCAGTGGCGGGTGCCCTCGAGTCGTCGGGCTACCGACTCGTCGAAATCTGCACTTCCGACAGCCACAACCTTGCCGCCAGGGGCCTGACCGTGGCCAGGGGTTACCATGCACTTGGTGAGGAAACCGACATCAACTCCATCGCGAAGCTCGCCGTCGACCTGGCAAAGCGGGCCGAACTGAGGCTCACCGCATGCACCTATGGTTCTGGGAAGGTCGCCACGAAGGTGAAAATCCTCGGCGCCAAGGCGCTGGACGAGTTCGCGTCCATCACCCAGGCCAGCTCCAGGCTGGGACGTGACTACCTGAAGGCTGCGGCCGCTTCGGTGGCTGCCCTCCTGCTCCTCTCCCTGTTCCTTTGAGCAAGGGATTAAGACCGATTGCTTGGCAAGCGTGGCGTGCATAGAGATTCATCCGGACTCTTCATCTGCATTGAAGGAATCGACGCGGTTGGCAAACGCACCCAGAGCCTGGTTCTGAGATCGTGGCTCAGCTCGAAAGGCCTGTCGATCCGGATGGTCTCGTTCCCCGACTACAGCACGATCATAGGGAGGGAGATCAGGAAGTTCCTCGACGGGGCCAGAAGCTATCCACCTGAAGTGAGGGCGATGCTCTACGCGGCCAACAGGTGGGAAAGAAAAGCCGACCTTGAGGACACGCTGGCCAAGACGGACGCGGTAATCGTGGACAGGTACACCGCATCCAACCTGGCATACGGCGTATCGAATGGCCTCCCCCTCGAATGGTTGGTGAACTTGGAGGCAGGCCTTCCCAAACCCGACCTGGTTCTCCTCTTCGACGCGCCTGCAGCGGCCCTGGTCACCAGACGGAGCTTCAACAAGGATACCTACGAGAAGAACCTGGATCTCCAGGAGAGGACAAGGAAGGAGTACCTCAAACTCGCTGAGAAGTTCGGCTGGAAGGTCATAGATGCCGCCAGAGGGAGGGAGGAGACCAGCCGGGCCGTGGCATCGGTCGTCTCGAAGACCTTCAGCGAGAGAGGGCGAACCGTTTAAGACTCCACAGCCTTCCACGAGACGAAGTTGAAACTCAAGCCGGTAGCTGAAATCCGGGACCCGGTCCACGGATACATCAAGCTGACCGAGGTGGAGCGCGACCTCATCGACTCGCCCTTCCTACAGAGGCTGAGGCGGGTCCACCAGCTGGCTGGGGCGTACCTCGTCTACCCGGGAGCGGTGCACAGCAGGTTCGAGCACGTGATTGGTGCGATGCACCTCGCCGGGCAGATGGCCGAGGCCCTGGCAAGGACTTCGCGCATCAGCGCGGACGAGATCCAGGAGATGAGGATTGCCGCCCTCCTCCACGACGTGGGCCACGGCCCTTTCTCTCACACATTCGAGGAGGTCCTCGCGGAGAACTCCACCACCACCCACGAAGACATCTCCCAGCGCATAATCTCGGAGACCTCCGTGGGTGACGTCTTGGGCAAGCACGGGTTCTCGTCCAAGAAGATGTCATCCTTCGCGGTGGGCAAGCAAAAGAAACTCCCTCCATTCATGAACGAAGTCGTCGCCGGGAGCGTAAGCGCCGACATGATGGACTACCTCCCCCGGGACTCCTACTTCACCGGGGTCGAGTACGGGATGGTGGACGTCCAGAGGGTAATCGATTCGCTCTACGTGGTTGAAGACCGCCTGGCCATCGACGAAGCCGCACTGTACGCCTTCGAGGCACTGCTGCTCGCGAGATACGAGATGTTCAAGGCGGTCTACTTCCACAGGACCGTGCGGGCCGCCGAGTTGATGCTGGTTCATTCCATGAGCCTCGCGGACTCTACCCTCAAGCTGACCAAAC
>DATFYS010000110.1:0-5350 GCA_035314885.1 Nitrososphaerales archaeon
TCCTGTTCCACTTCCTGATCATCGACTTCGCTTCCCTTATGCACGCTGCTTGTCCTCAATCAGTCCCTCCGGCATTATGCTTCCCTTGGTCCCGTAGCCGGGACTGTCCATGATTGTCTTGGCAAGGGCGCCTCTGAGCCCGGCCCTTTCCACCGTGTCCGCTATGCCGTCGAACCCGTACCTCGAAACGACGTCCACCCCTACGAACGAGGTTGTCCCGCTCTTCAGCATCTCCAGCAGGGAGAGTTCGGCGCTCACCCTCCCGTCTTCCTTCGTGAAGCACGCCTGGAGGGGCCAGACCCTTTTCATGAGCCAGTCGACGAGAGAGAGATCATCCGCCGCACCACGTAGCAGGCTCTGGGCCAGATGAATGTGGGTGTCAACCAGCCCAGGAATCACCGCCATCCCCTTTGCGTGGATCACGCGTTCGGGCTTGCGCCCGCCCGCCGTCAGGCCCTCCCCTCCCACCTTGGTGATTACGCCATCCTCGACCAGAATCGAGCCGCCCTTGATTATCCTCTGACGGCGGTCCATCGTAACCACGATGCCGCCCTGGATGAGGACAGAACCGGGTTTTGCCGGCATCTCAGTCGATCAGGCTCTCTGGCTGAACACTTGCGTCCCAGACTTGCCTTCCAGCGCCTCTTTGAGCTTCCCGAGTTCTGCAATAATCGCCTTCTCCCCTCCGCTTTCCACGAACCGTATGGCGGCCAGGACTTTGGGGGCCATGCTTCCTTCCTTGAACTGGCCCTCATCAAGATACCTCTGCAACTTCCCCGTCGTCACTTCTTTGATGAGCTCCTGCTTCGGAGTCCCGTAGTCCACGTAGGCACCGTCCACGTCCGTCAGTATGACGAAAAGGTTCGCATTGATGAGGGTCGCCAGACGCTGGCCTGCGAGGTCCTTGTCAATCACAGCTTCGACCCCTCGCGCCTGCGAACCCTCTTCGACTATTGGGATTCCTCCTCCTCCGGTGCAGACCACGATGAACCCGGCATCAACGAGGGTCCTGATTGCAGAACGCTCTGCAATGACCTTCGGGTCGGGCGAGGGGACCACCCGCCTGTAGCCGCGGCCTGCGTCCTCCTTGATGGTGATGTTCGGCATCTTCTGTTGGACCAGGTCGGCCTGCTCCTTAGTGTAGAACGGCCCGACTGGCTTCGTGGGGTGCTCGAACGCAGGATCATGCGGGTCCACAATCACCCTCGTTACGACCGTCACCACATACTTGTCCATGCCCCTGGCCTTCAGCTCATTTCTCAGGGCCTGTTGAATCATGTAGCCTATGAAACCCTGGGTCTCTGCCCCGCAGGCGTCCAGAGGGAGAGGCGGGACGACGTTCTTCCCTGCTTCGTGCCTCAACAGCGTCGCTCCGACCTGCGGCCCATTCCCGTGAGTCAGGACGATTCTGTACCCTTGCTCCGCCAGGTCTGCGATTTTCGTCGCCGTCCTCTGCACGTTGCTGTACTGATCTTCGAAGGTTCCTTTTTGGGAGCGCTGGAGGAGGGCGTTCCCCCCGAGTGCTATGACCACGAGCTTATCAGACATGTCCACCAGACGATTCCAAAAGTCGCTTCATGAGGCCTTGACTCTGAAAACCGACGAAAGCAAATCGTAATTTAAGGATTCACGGCCATCCTCAGAAACGCCATCACTCTTTTCCGAAGCGCAGGGAATCAACCTTAACTAGCTCCTTACCGGTCTCAGCCGAAGACTTGGTCGATGCTCCGTCTATCGCCCTAGGCATCGTAGGGACTGCTTTGCCCTTCTACCTGGCCCTGACCCTGTTCCAGGCGCAGTCACTAAGGAAGCATGCCCAGGTGGTCCTCGCCCTTGCGACGGGAATGTCCGTTTACTTCCTCTTAGACGGGTTCGTTGATTCAGGAGAGCTCGGTGTGACGATTGGCTACTATGGCGGCTGGCAGCCACTCGAGCTCATAGCCGCGTTTGCCCTTACCTTTGTAATTCTCCAGTCTCTTCGACGAAAACCGGAATACGCCTGGCCGCTCTGGGTTGTGGCGCTTGGAATCTCAGTCCATTCATTCGCCGAGGCCCACGACCTGGCTGCTGCAGCCAACCTCTACTTCTCGAACCTGTCCGCAATTCTTCCGTCTGCTATCTCTTTCCTGCTTCACAAATTCCTAGAGGGCTTCGCCTTGGTTGCTGCAGCGGTTGTCACCGGAGCGAAAGGCCTCAAGCAGGTTCTCCTGGCCGGGACCCCTATGATCGTCATCGCGGTCCTCGGGTCGCTCGCCAACTTTGTTACCTTCGACCTTTCTCCGATTATTGCCGCCGGTGTTGGTGGCTGGGCACTTGTGACCCTGATTCTTGCGACCCACTTCGAAAGGCCCACCAAGCCAACGATTTTCGCCCTCGTCGCACTCGCATTCGTTATCGTTTATGCAGCCTCTCTGCTGCATTACACTGGCGTTGTCCAAGGTCCATAGCAAGAAGCTGGAAGCGGCGATGGTGGTCGCCACTATAGCCGTTGCCGTAGCGGCGCTTGCGTACATTTCGCTCAACCCGCTTCCTGGCAGGCCTCAGCCCACCAACACTACGGGTATCAACTGTCCGACCTACTACATCAGCTTCGTCGTCATAGCAAACGAAAAGGGTTACAACGACAGCATCGACCACGGGGTCCCCCAGAACTACTGGCCCGTTCTCTGTGCCCATCAGGGGGACACAATCACGGTCAAAGTCGAGAACACGGGGTCAGAACCCCACGGCTTCGCCATCGACCACTACTACCCCCAGGGGGTCTCGCTCGTCGAGGGGAACAACCTGACCATAACATTCATCGCGGATCAGAAAGGAGCCTTCCTGATCTATTGCACTGTTCTATGCGCGGTCCACCCCTGGATGCTAAGCGGGTTGCTGGTGGTTCGATGATCCTCTCATCTGTGCCGCCGACCGGGGAAGCGGCGCCTCCCAAGCCCCGCTCCGATGGAAGGTGGAAGATCGTAGTCGTTGTCATCGCAATAATCGGCGTAGCAGCTTTCTCCGAGGTTCTCTCCTTTTACTACCCGGAGAACGCCTCTTCGGCGCCCTATCTCGTCACTGTCAAGATGCCGAACGGTGCCGCCGGCAACAGTTCAATGACCTTCACTCCCCAGACGGTCACACTGGTCCTAGGGGTCAACAACACCGTCCAGTGGATAAACCTCGACCAGACCCCCAATGTCCTGCACACGGTCGTCTTCACCCAGGTCCCAACAGACGCTAACTTCACAGCGGCGTCGATTTCCTCATACCCGAACTCGACCGGAATAAGATATGACGTCTACTATGGTCCCATACTGCTCTCAGCACCGGGGGTGTATCTCTACCACTGTTACTACCACCCCTGGATGACCGGAACGATAATCGTGAAAGCCTAGGAGCCTGCGTTCCAGCGTCTATCAGTGGTAGCGCGCGTTAGGCAGTACCACCAGCCACCCGAACATCCCTATGCCCTGGTGATAGAAGCAGAAGAATCTGTACACTCCCGGAACCGTGACGGTGAAGCTGATGTGACCGCTCATGTTGCCAATCGAACTCGTGGGGTTCAGCTGCTGGCTGCAGGGGACAACCTGGCCAGCATCCATGCAGTTGTTCGCCGGCGTGGTTATCAGTGCCTCGCTTTGCAGGAAGTTGTGCAGTCCCGGCAAGCTTTCGTTGATCTGATACTCGCAACCGCCCGAGCACCCGGAATCGCTGGTCGGGATGGTTATGGTGAAGGTGTGGGCGTCGCCGGTGTCGTTTTGGAGGAAAGTAATATTCAGAGTGTCGCCCTGGTTCACGGTTATGAAATCAGGGAAGAACCTGTCCTGGGTGATGTCCCTGGGGAACTGCTCCCACTGAATCAGAATGTTCCTGGTCGCGACGGTCTGGTTTACCGCCGGGAAGTTGCTGGGGAGCTTCCCCTGCGCTGATTGCAGCGAACTCACTTCGCTCTGAAGATTGTTGATCTGGGTGTTGCTCCCTAGGTACGCAAAGGAGATGGCACCTACGGCTAGAAAGATGGCAATCACGGCAACCGCGAGGCTCAACCCGAATCCCTTAGGGGCAGCTTCAGCCAAGACTTGCTTCAGCCTATCTTTAGGGTCGATATTTGAACCTAACCCATACGCCAGGGCAGGACACAAGCACACATTTACAATCCCTCAGGGGGCTCCGAGACTGTGCACCGCTCTAGGCTGGCGGCACTTGCCGTCATTGTCATCCTTGCAGGGGCGGTCGGCGCGTATTCGTATTTCCGTCTCGGCGGCTCTTCAGCCACCACGAGCGGCTCCTCCTGTGCATCCAACTACCACGAGGGGGCTCCCATCAGGAACCAGCTTGGCAACATCACAGTGGGTCGCCTTACCGAGTTCCAGCTCCCATGGAACTCCAGGGCCCCAAACGGCATAACCGTGGCCGCTGATGGTTCTGTCTGGTTCGGGGAGGAATCCCTTCCTGGGCTGGCACACCTCTTCCAGAACGGGACGCTCCTAGAGTACGTCTGGCCCGGGATCTATCCTCCGCCAGGCCCCACCAACTACTCCTGCGGATACAGGACGCAAATCTGGGGGGTCGCCCTCTGGAACGGCAGCGTATGGGCCAGCGACGCCTCCGGCAATGACCTCGTCAGCCTCAACCCGGAGACAGGAGCATTCCACTTCTTCACCCTCTCTGCGAACGCCTTCCCTGACTATCTGACCGCCGGCCTCGACGGAGGCCTTTGGTTCACCGAGCTCTTCACTCCAGCCATTGTAAGGCTAGACCACAACGGGACGGCGAGAACATACACACCGCCCACCGGCATCAGCGGGACCCCGACTCAGATCTTGTTCGTGAACTCGTCCTATGCCCTCTACGCCGACGCTGGGCAAGCGGGAGAGAACAATGGCGGAGTTTACGGATTCAATCCGGCCCATCCTGCCTTCGTCCGCGTGGGGGGGACGAGGTCGCTCACTGGGGTGACCGGTCTGGCGACCGCTGCAGGAGGTCTCTGGATAAGCGAGCACGGACCTCCATTCGTTGATTTCTTCAACTACTCCTCATCGACTTGGACAGACTACCCCACATCATTGGTACGCTACTCGACAACGACCCTCCCGTATTTCGCGAAGTCCGACGGAGTCCACGTCTGGTTCAACGAGCATTACGGGGACAAGATAGCAGAAATCGACACCTCATCGCATTCCATGATCGAATACGCGGTGTCCAACCCGCCAGCCGGTAACCTCTCGGGCATCTCGGCAGCCCAGACCATCGCCCGGGACGGCATGAAGATCTGGTTCACCGAGCTCGGGGGGAACAAGGTGGGTTTTGCTGACTTCTCCTCTCCGCCACCATTCGAACTCGTGCCTCTTTCTTCCCAGGAGAT
>DATFYS010000111.1:0-4073 GCA_035314885.1 Nitrososphaerales archaeon
CTGAAGCCGAGGCTCGATCTAGCAGTCCGACAAATCCAAGTACAAGTCGCCAAACTCGACTCCACATCGACCAAACTCAGGGAGAGAGACAACTCGATCTTCACCAAGGTCGTGAGCTCTCTACAGAAACACGACACCCAGCACGCGTCTGTCTACGCCAACGAGCTTGCCGAGATCAGAAAGATGAACAAGATGGTCACACAGGCCAAGCTCGCGCTAGAACAGATAGTGCTCAGACTCAACACGATCACGGAACTGGGTGACATCGTTGTCACCTTGACTCCGGCGATGGCAGTGATACGCAACGTCAAGCAGGGCTTGGTGGGCGTGCTGCCTGAGGCGGAGAGCGAGATCGGCGAAATCTCTGGGCTGCTGAGTAGCATCCTGGTAGACGCAGGGACAGTAGGTGGGTACTCACTGAACTTCGAGGCTGCAAACGAGGACGCGGAGAAGATCCTAGCAGAGGCATCCGCGGTCGCGGAACAGCGCATGAAGGAGAAGTTCCCCGAGGTCCCAGTCGTCCTTCCGTCTGCCGAGTCTACAACTGAGGGAACCTCGTACTAAACGGGGAACCCTCACTCCTTTGTTTTCGCTTTCGCAAAAAAGTCAGTCCATAAGGCAAAAAGGCACTGACGCGCTTGATGACACTAACATTTCACCTCTTGGTCTTGATAGTCTTGACCAACCCCGTGATTACTCAGGGGGCCCCTTGAGTCATCGTACTTGTCGGCACGTGCTCCTCTACGGTTTATTGGCATCGGCAGAGAAGAAAACGTCAAGCCGAAGATCTCCCACACCATCAAAGAAATCGAGTTACACCGCAGGGAGCTCGAGAACCTCAGGGTCAAACTGGAGCAGCGCCGCAAGACCCTCTTCGACACCACAGTCAGGGCGATGATGGCCAAGGACAGATCGAAGGCCAACGTATACGCCAACGAATGGTCCGAGCTCAGAAAGGTCGGGAAGGTCGTCTACGCGAGCGAGCTCGCCCTCACCCAGGTCATCCTCAGGTTGGAGAGCATCAGCGACGTTGGTGACGTCATGGCGCACATGAGCATGGCCTTCAAGGTCCTCCGCAAAGTGAACAAGACGGTTCAAGGGCTCGTCCCGTCACTGGATCAAGCCTCCAGCGACATCAACAACGCACTGACGGAGACCATGGCCGAGATGGGGAACGTCTCTCCGTCCATATCCCTCAACGTCCACACAGAGAGCGGGGAGGAGCTGGTCGAGCAGGCAAGGAAGCTGGCGGAAGACAGGGCTGAGGAGATGAAACGGACCCTCGGGGTCTCCACCCGCCAGGTGCAGAGGAGCACCGATGAGTTCGACATGAGGGTCCCCATCCTTGCGACCGGGGACGAGGAGGACGAGGAGGCGGCCATGTTAGGAACCATCTACCGCTCCCAGCCACCCACCGAGGACGCCGAGGAGCAGGTCCTCCAGTATGCGGCCATCCACAACGGTGACGTCAACATAACCGACGCTTCCACTGTCCTTAAGATGCCCTCCGACGACATCGAGCAAGCGATGCTCAAGCTTATGTCCGAAGGCAAAGTGAAGTTCAGCGATAGCGGGGGCGGGGAGAAATGAGCGTAGTCGCTGCCAAGGAACTCGAGGACGACGCCAAGAAGTACGCGTCCGAAGCCATCAGGCTCGATTCCCAGGGGGCCCACGGGATGGCCATTCAGATGTATCAGAAGGCGATATCCACCTTGGTCAAACTTGTTCACCTTTACCCCGACTACAGGCTCAACAACCAGTACACCGAGCGCGCGATGGCCTACCAGGAAAGGGTGAAGGCGATACAGGCGGCACATGGACTTCTGCCTCAGGACCAGCCCGAAGAGGCCGAGTGGACCCCATCCGGAAGGAGGGACGGCAACGCGCCTGCTTCGGGGTCCCCCAATACCATGAAGGGCCCGCAGGTCGTGCAGCAGCTCAAGGCGTCCTTCAGCGAGCTTGTGATCACGGAGAAACCCGACGTCAAGTGGGACGACGTGGTCGGCCTTGAGGACTGCAAGGGGGCCATAAGGGAGTCAATCGTGTTTCCGTACCTGAGGCCTGACCTGTTCAAGCTAGGCTGGCCGAGAGGGATCCTGCTCTATGGTCCACCCGGTTGCGGCAAGACAATGATTGCGGCCGCCACTGCCGCGGAAATCGACGGTTACTTCATCTCCGTTGACGCCGCGTCGATCATGAGCAAGTGGCTTGGGGAAGGGGAGAAGAACGTCGCCAAGCTGTTCAACAATGCCAGGAAGATGCTAGCCGACAACAAGCCAGTGATCGTGTTCGTCGACGAAATCGACTCCCTTCTTGGCGCGAGGGGCCAGGAGGTAGGCGGAGAGGCAAGGGTCCGCGACCAGTTCCTCAAAGAAACAGATGGGATCAACGACAAAGGCAAGAATCTCCACCTGTACGTCATCGGGGCTACAAACAAGCCGTGGAGCTTGGACATGCCTTTCATTCGCAGATTTCCCAAGCGCATCCTTGTTCCTCTCCCTGACACAGAAGCACGAAGTTCGCAGTTCAGAATGTACACCGCGCCCCTCACGTTGGCCGAGGACGTCAGTCTAGAGACCCTGGCGAAGATATCTGAAGGATACTCTGGTAGTGACATCAAGGATATCTGCCAAGGCGTCCAATTGAGAGTCGTGCGTGAGCTGTTCAAGAGCGGGAAGGCATTAGACAAAGAATCCCAGGCGAGGCCCATCAACATGGCTGACTTCAAGGAAGTGATGAAGACGAGGCGGCCTTCTGTGTCGGTCGAAATGAGCCGCGCCTATACTCAATGGTCGAATAATTTCAGTGCACTCTAGGACGCCGGGCTTACACCCAATGGAGCGAGCGGTTCAAGGCGCTCTAAACTATTAATCACTCGCCATCGACCCGCTGCCAATGCACGAGTTACTCTCCCCCTCTGACCTCTCAAAGAGGGCGGGCAAGACGGTCCATCTCGCGGGGTGGGTCCACGATGTGAGGGTCCTTGGGGGGATCAGCTTCGTGCTCCTGAGGAATTCCAAGGGGATTGTCCAGGTTGCGGCGCCGAAGAAGGCGGTCTCTGAGGCCATTACAGAGGCGATAGCGGCGCTCCACCAGGAAGACGTCATCACCGTCGAAGGGGTAGTCAAGGAGAGCAAGGCGGCCAGGCACGGGTTCGAGGTTGTCCCATCATCCGTGGAGGTTGTCAGCAAGGCGGCAGTCCCTCTTCCGTTGGACCCCAGAGGAGTGACCCCTGCCTCACTTGACACTCGCCTGCTCTGGCGCTCCCTTGAGCTTCGCCGTCCCGAGGCGTCCGCCGTCTTCAAGATTGAGGACGCCGTCATCCAGGGTTTCGAGAACTTCCTCAGAGGAGAGGGATTCATGCGGGCTTTCACCCCCAGCATCATAGGCGGGGTCTCGGAGGGAGGGTCAGAGGTATTCAAGCTGGACTTCTACGGGAAGGCGGCCTTCCTCAGGCAGGACCCGCAGCTCCACAGACAGCTGACGATCGCCGGAGGTTTTGACAGGATCTATGACCTGGGGACGAACTGGCGGGCTGAGCTGTCGCACACCCCCCGCCACCTCAGCGAGCACAGGACCATAGCCCCGGAAATGGCGTTCATCTCCGACGAGCAGGACACCATGAGGGTGGAGGAACGCATGGTCGCTGCCGGGATAAAGCAGGTCATTGATGACTGTGGGGCGGAACTGCAGACGCTCAAGGTTGACCTCAAGGTCCCCAGGACCCCGTTCCCAGAGGTCGCCTTCCCCGCGGCCTACGAGACCCTGGAGAAGCTCGGGAGGAAGGTCCCCCGCAACCAGGACATCGACGAGGTATCCCAACGGGCCCTCTCCGACCACGTCAAGAACGAGACCGGGTCAGAGTTCTTCTTCCTGAACCGCTTCCCGTCGGCGGCCAAGCCCTTCTACGTGATGCGGGTGGACGACGAACCCGAGTTCGCCAGGTCGGTCGACCTGGTCTACAAGGGACTGGAGCTGTCATCCGGAGGACAGAGGGAACACCGCCACGACAAGATCGTCGCCCAGATCAAAGAGAAGGGGTTCGACGCACTAGGCCTGAAGTGGTTCACTGA
>DATFYS010000112.1:0-3158 GCA_035314885.1 Nitrososphaerales archaeon
CCGTATTTGCAATAACCCTGCTCGCTTCGGGACTTGCTTCTTCGACTACGGGCACGCTTGCAGGCATTGCTATCATGGACGGGCTGTTGGGCACCCGCGTAAACAAGAATCTTCGGAGGGTAGTAACGAGGCTAGTGAACGTCTTTCCCACGACGGCTGCGATTTTGATTGGACTCAACCCGCTGTCGTTGCTGATCTACAGCCAGGTGATTCTCAGCTTGATGATACCACTACCGATGATTCCCCTGATACTCTACACGAGCAGGAGAAGGGTGATGGGCGAGTTCGTGAACAGGAAGATTACCACGATTCTCGGAATACTCTGTGCTATTACAATTATCTCCCTGAACATCGCCTTGCTGTACTCTACGCTCTAAGGTGTTACTTGACTACCTTCGTAGCCTCGGCATCCGCGTGCCAAACGTGCGGTTGCGCAGAAACGTCATGCGCAACCTGTCGTACTCCAGCTGATTGCTCTAACTGTGCCTCATGCTGCTGTAACACTACTCATCAATCTTGGAGACGAATGAGGATCAGGGCTGGGGTTAGGGTTGAATACGTTGGTTCGGCGTGGATGATTGTCGAGGCCGCAGGCTCAATCGTGCTCGGACTTGTGGCTGGGAGTCTTGCTCTCTTGGCGTTCGGAGGCGATAGCCTGATAGAACTGATTTCCGGTTTAGCTGTCCTAGTCTATCTGCGGAAGGATGCGAGCGACTCTGGGGCAATCGGAAGAAAAAGGACTGGACAGGTTACGAGCGCGCTGCTCTTTGCTTTGATTCCGATCATCGGACTGGGCGCGGTCTACTCATACCTTGCAGGACTCCGACCAGAAGGCTCGCCTGTCGGAATAGTTGTTGCGATAGGGGCAGTCATCATGATGCCCTATCTTTGGTTACAGAAAAGCAGGATTGGCAGGGAGACACGCTCTCTACCTCTTTCGATGGACGCGATAGAATCGATCACGTGTTTTTTCATGTCTCTCGCTCTGCTCGGAGGCTTGGTTGTGGAATACTTCACAGGGCTCTGGTGGGTCGATTATGTCGCGACCGTGGTGATACTTTCATTCGTGGTGAGAGAAGCTATCGAATCGTACCACGAGTTGCATGAAGCAGAGTGATTCTGATTTGGGTTCTCATGTTTGGATTGCGACACCTCGAGCAATCCATACCCGTACCTGCTTTGGGTTCCCGGAGTGGGTGTGCACCAAGTGTGACAAACATGCCCTTTCTTACACGCTGCCATCGAGGGAAGGATGCTCCGACATTGGCAGAAGTCCAAAGAACCCCTCTGCAAGGCCAGTCAAAGCCAATCCGACTGTCCGCATCCATGTTTGATGAGTTTGAACCCAATTATCCGGGCACTGGTACGCTCGACTCGTAGGACGCTTCATCGCGTCCTTGTGGCGATGACGAGTCCCCTGCCGGGCATCAGGGACTCCTCGGTGAACAGGGCGGCCAGGCCAGCCTTCCGTAGAGATGAAAGAGTCAACTCGGGTTCGAAGAATCTCAGCCTGTGGCGATCTTCGATGTATTCGATTCCTTTGCCCTTCCTGCCGACCAGATACCTTTCGTCAAGGTAGGAGAAAGTCCCGTCGGTCGTGCTGTAGTTGAGCCTGATTATCTTCAGGGGCTCCGTGTCGTAGATCTGCATGTGGACGGTCTTGTCCTTCCACTGGGAGCTCCTGATCCAGGGCTCGATTATGAGGACCCCTCCCTTCTTCAGGTGCTTCGAGAAATTGAGAAGGGCCTGTCGGATATCCTGCTTCGTCTGAAGGTGGCCCAAGCTGCTGAAGAGGCAGAGGACGACGTCGAACTTCCTCCCCAGGTCGAAGTTGGTCATATTGCCGTGCACGAACCTGACCCCGCCCACCTTCCGCCTGGCGACCGCCAGCATCTGCTCGCTCCCGTCGACTCCGACGCACCGAAAGTCCTTCCTTAGGTACCTGATGTGCTCCCCCGTCCCGCAGGCCACGTCGAGGAGGGCGTTCCCCGTCGAGGCCTTGTGCTTGCGAATCAGCTTCCTGAGCTTGTTGACTTCCTTCCTGTAGTCTTTCCAGTGGTAGATTCTGTCGTAGTACTCCGCAAGGTCGGTGTAAAGGCGCCCCTCCTGCTTCATGCGCCGACATCTTTCGCTTGGGCGGCTTAAAGGGCGCCGGTAGCCTCGGCTCTGGTGAGCGTCGATGTCTTCCCCTTCGGAGGGTAGGTTCTTTCCAAGATCCTGTTCCTGAGCTGGTGGAGCCCGTCGCCTCTGACCGCGGAAATTCTTACCGTGGAGAAGTCCTTGAGTAGCGGGTCCTTTTCAATTCCGTCTGGCATCCTCGACTTCAGGAGGTCAATCTTGTTGAGGACTACGAGGACCTTCTTCGGGTCGACTTCCAGTTCGTCGAGGGTCTCGCGACAACTGGCAAGCTTGACCCTCACACTGTCGAAGGGTTCGCTGGCGTCCACCATCAGTAGGACCAGATCGGCGTACGTGAGCTCGTCAAGAGTGGACCTGAAGGACTCAACGAGATAGGTTGGGAGCCTGGAGATGAATCCGACCGTGTCAGAGAGCATCACTTTCCTCCTCGAGTTGGTGAAGCCGACGAGGCGGGTTGTCGTGGCGAGGGTCGTGAAGAGCTTCGGGGACTCCTCCTTCGACTCTGAGGCGAGGCGGTTGAAGAGGGTGGTCTTCCCGCTGCTTGTGTAGCCGGCCAGGGAGACGAAGGGGACGTTGAGCTTCTTCCTCTGGACAGTTTGCACCTGGCGGGTCGTCCTGCTCTTCTCCAGCTTCTTCTTCACGAAGGACATCCTGCGCTTGAGGTCCCTGAATGCAACGTCCACGGCGAACTCTCCCATGCCGGAGAAGCCGGCCTGTTCCCCCTTGAGCGAGTTCTTCACGGTGTCCCTGGCGCGAGGGAGCTCGTACCTGAGCTCGGCCAGCTGGACCTGGAGTTTGGCCTCGGCGGTGGTGGCCCTCCTGCTGAATATGTTGAGGATGAGCCTCTCCCTGTCGATGACCTGGACGTGGGTCGCGGTCGCCAGCTTGTTGGCCTGGGAGGAGGTGATGCTCTCGTCGATGATGATGGTCTTCGACCCGTTCTCTTCCACCAGTTCGCGGAGTTCCTCGGCCTTGCCAACCCCCACACCGTACTCCGACTTGACAACCTGCTTCTGCGT
>DATFYS010000113.1:0-3847 GCA_035314885.1 Nitrososphaerales archaeon
GCTGCCCACAAGAAGGTATGGATCTTCCAGCCGGCCTTCAGGGCGGAGAAGTCGAAGACCAACAAGCACCTGACCGAGTTCTGGATGATCGAGGCCGAACATGCCTTCGCCGACCAATCGGACAACTTGGCCCTGCTGGAAGGGCTCCTTGCAGCCATGGTGAAGCGCGTGGTCGAGAGGAGGCAGGACGACCTGAAGACCCTGGGCCGGACCATGAAGGAGCTGTCCCTCCCTCTCAAGAGGATCACCTACGACGAAGCCAGGGAATATGCCGAGAAGAAAGGGTACGGCTTTCCATGGGGAGACGACATTGGCGCCGAGGCAGAAAGGGTCATCAGCCTCTCTCACGACGCTCCGTTCTTCGTGACCGACTATCCCCTGTCGGCCAGGGCTTTCTACCACATGACCTATCACGACAGGCCGAAGGTCACCATCTCAGCGGACCTGATGGCCCCCGAAGGGATGGGTGAGCTGGCCACAAGCGGGCAGAGGATTCACGACCAGGCGCAGCTGATGGAGCGGATCAAAAGCCAGGAACTACCAGCCGAGGCGTTCTCCTGGTACCTGGAGCTCAGGAAGTTCGGGATGCCGCCACACTCTGGTTTCGGGATCGGGGTCGAAAGAACAACCCGATGGATTGCGGGATTGAAGCACGTCAGATCGGCCAGTCTGTTCCCGAGAACAGTTTCACGAATCTCCCCCTAAGGCATCCTTAATTAGCCCAGACGGTTCTCGCAAAATCGTTGCCTGAAACCGACGAAGAACTCGAGCTGGACACACTTCCAGGGGTGGGACCTGCAACCAAGCAGAAGTTGAAGGATGCAGGCATCGAGACTATCCTGGACCTCGCAGTGGCGGGGCCGATGGATATCGCCGATGCCGTTGATATCGACGTCTCGAAGGCGGTCGAGCTGAACAACAAGGCGAGGAAGAAGCTGGTGGAAATGAAGAGGCTCGAGCCTGATTTCATCAGTGCGGCCGACCTCCTTGTGAAAAGGAAAGCAATCGACAGGATCTCAACCGGCTCCAAGAACCTCGACGATCTCCTCGGCGGGGGCATCGAGACCTGGGCCATGACAGAATTCTTCGGCGAGTTCGGCAGCGGAAAGAGCCAGATCTGCCACACCCTGTGCGTAATGGTGCAGGGGCCGAAGGCGGAAGGGGGACTTGATGGCGGAGCCATCTATGTCGACACCGAAGGCACGTTCAGGCCGGAACGCATAGAGGAGATCTCGGAGGCGAGGGGGATGGACCCGGAGAAGATTCTCTCCAGGATCACGGTCGCCAGAGCCTACAACAGCGCCCATCAGGAGCTCATTGTCAAGGACCTCGGTAGGGTGATCGAGCCCAACAAAGCCAAGCTCGTCATCCTCGATAGCGCCGTGGCCCACTATAGGGCGGAGTTCCTCGGCAGGGGAACCCTGGCAGAAAGGCAGCAGCGGCTGAACAGGTTCATGCACCAGCTCCTGCGGACGGCAGAAATCTACAATGTGGCGGTGGTAGTTACGAACCAGGTCCAGGCAGCCCCAGACTCATTCTTCGGCGATCCTACCAGGCCGACCGGGGGGCATGTGGTGGCTCACACCAGCACCTACAGGCTATACCTGAGAAAAGCCGCCAAGAACCGGATCGCAAGGATGGTTGACAGCCCCTACCACCCGGAGAGGGACGCAGTCTTCTGCCTCGATGAAAAGGGGGTTGACGACCCTCCGGAAGAGAGCTCCCGCAAGAGGTAAGGAACCATTCAACGGTTTTATAGGGTAAATGGCGCGGCCAGCGGAGATTCCGTTGTCGCGTTCTCAGGCCCTGGCCGTCCTGGTTTTGGCCTTGCTCCTGCTGAGCGCCTCTCCCGTCCAGCAGGCCAGAGCGCAGACGGCCTATTCAGAGAAGCTAAACGTGTACATCGCAGGTTCTACCGGGCTTTGGTACTTCACCTTCCAGGGTATCAACGGTTCGTCAAGACTGACCGCCTTTGAAAACGCGCCGGGGCTGACCTGGTACAACATCACCGCGGTAAGGACGAGCGGATGGGGTTCAGACTCCCAGATCTTTGGGCCAACGGGCTACAACGTCTTCCCCGTGGCGTCTCCCCCACAGGAGGGTGTCCTTCTCAGCGTTGGATCCGATTCGTACGCCGATGCTTCGGCGGCGGCTTCGGCTCTGGGGGGCTATTTGCTCACACAATTCGTTTCTTCCTCCAATGGGACGGGATCCTATGGTTTCTATGCCCCGCTCAGCTTCAACACCATAGCTTCGAAGACCCTGTTCACTTTTGTGCCAACGGGACCCGGAGGTTTTACCAAAGCGATTGTGGCCAGCGGCTTCGAGACGACTACGTCGCCGCTGGTGATCCTTGAAGGAGTGAAGTCAGCTCCAGGGTTCAGCCACACTCTGGTTGTGGGCTCCATAACGGGTGGGGCGGTGGACGCCACCTCGAGGCCCAACATACTCAATCTTTTCGGGACGACGCTCACCTCGCTCTCAGCATCTTCGCACAGCACCAGCTCGATAGTTCAGGTCCGGGTGCTGGACGGAATAATGAAGTCAAAGGACAAGGCGACAGTGACCAATGACACGGTCCACTACACCAGCAGCTACACCATCGCCCTGTCTGCTTCGCAGAGACTGTACGCGATCAATGCCTCGGTCCTGCAGCAACCCGCCCAGCTTCTTGCATATCGGACCATCAGCCCCGGAGTCCTCCATGCGGGACAGAAACTGTCGGTCGCCCTGACCCTCAACAATCTGTCGCCGTCGAAGACCCTGACCAACATCACCTTCTCGGACAACTGGTGGACTACAAACCGCGCCTTCACCCTTGACCACGGGAACTACTCTGTCCCGTCGAGCATCGGGGCGGGCGGGACCGTTACTCCCGTCTACGTGCTCAAGTACAACGGGACCGGTACAGGCAAACTGACAATCCCCGCCAGCGTGATAACATACTCATTCCTAGTGGGTACCTCTGCTTTCATCGGGCGCGCGGTGTTGAACCCCATTGTCCTCTCCCTCGGCTTGGATGAGGCTGTCGTCTACTCCTACGTTGTCCCGAGCGGTGGCTACGGCAAGTCGGTGGGTTCTGGCCAGAGCCTCCAGGTCACAGTCTTCAATGCGGGGACAGAGCCGGCCTCTTCGGTCAACGTCGCAGGGCATTCGATCACCGGGCTCGCCGTGAACAAATCCGCAACTGTGTCGGTTACTCAATCAGCTCAGGGGCTCACGGGCACCAACATCACCAACTCATACCTCACGACCTACAAGGACAACGCCGGCAACAACCTGCAGTCCACCACCAACGTTGCCACAGTCGTGTTCTCCCACTCGTCCATGAGGCTGGGTCTCCCCACCCTAACAATCATTCAAACCACGGCCCCCTTCAAGAAGGCAGGGACCAATCTCACTTTCACATTCATAATCACGAACAGGGGTAACACGAACGCAACCTCCTACTCCGCCCAGGCTCCCCTTCCCCAGGGGCTATCCTGCGGGACGGTCAAGGGCAACGGGACAACCTGCGCCGCAGGGATAGTTTCGCTCAACTTCTCATCGATCGGGGCACTCAAGTCTCTGAGGAGTTCAATGATGTTCAACGTCACGTCCCCGAAGAACTTCATCCTTCGATCCTTTGCTTCTCACTGGGCTAGCGATGGACTAGACTTCCAGGGGGTCTCGAACCCCATCGGTATCCCCACCGGGGTGAGCGTGAGCAAGCAATTCCTCCCATCCCAACTTTTCGGGGGGATGACTAGCACGGTGAGCGTTGTCGCTGCGAACGCAGGACCCTTCGCCATTTACAACATGACGTTCGGTTCATCCTCGGACACCTTCGATACCGTGACGGCGTTGG
>DATFYS010000114.1:0-2251 GCA_035314885.1 Nitrososphaerales archaeon
CCGCTCAAAGGGTGATTGGACTACTCCAGCTTCCCTCGGAGGCAGTCGAAGAGCTGCCGGATTATCTTCTCCGACTGAGACTTCATCAGCCCCTGCCCGAGCGAAGCGATCTTGCCACTGACAGTAGCGTCGGCGGTCCACTTCATCGACGTTCCACCACCTTCGGCGTCCGCCAGCTCAGTCACCATCTCAAGGTCAACCGCGCTCCCCAGGCCGGTGCCGTGAGCCAGCAGCTTGAACCGAGAAGGTGGGTCCTTCTCGACAGTCCTGAAGCGCATGGAGAGCTCTCCCCTTATGATCGCAACCCCGACACCGACGACCGCATCGAATTCTTCCGCTGATTTTACATCGAGCCTGCGAAGGTCAGGGATGCATCTGGCCACCTGGTTGGGGTCGCTGATCACCCCGAAGACACGCTCACGTGGGGCGGATACCGCGAAGAACCCTTCGAAGTGCAACGCGAGAAATCAGACCATTGAATAATATAAGGCAAAGGCGGATGACCAGTGCGACCTTGCTTCCCCCTACGTTCGACTACGTCGCCCCCAGCAGCCTTTCCGAAGCGATAGACCTTCTGAGGACCCATGGCGAGGGAGCGAAGATCATCGCGGGCGGGCAGAGCCTCATCCCATTGCTGAAGCTGAGGCTGGCGGCCCCCACCCTGCTCGTGGACATCGGCAGGATACCAGGACTCGAATACGTGCGGGAGTCAGATGGATTCCTCAGACTTGGCGCCCTCACTCGAATGGCCGACGTGGAGGCCTCGGAGCTGTTGAGAAGGAAGTACCCGATAATCCATGACGCCTCGACGGTAATAGCGGACCCGCTCGTCAGGAACCTCGGCACGGTCGGCGGCGACATATCCCACGGCGACCCGGCGAACGACCTTCCGGCGGTGATGCTGGCGCTGGACGCCGAGTTTGCCTTGACGGGACCTTCGGGCCCAAGGACCGTCAGGGCCAGAGACTTCTTCCTTGACACGTTCACCGTAGCACTCGGACACGAAGATATCCTCGTTGAGATTCGCGTGCCTCTGCCATCCCCTCGTTCGGGGGGCGCCTACCTGAAGGTGGAACGGAAAATCAACGACTTCGCGACGGCCGGAGCTGCGGTCTTCCTGCGCGTCGATGCTAGGGGTGAGTGCGAGAGCGTCGGCATCGGGCTCACGGCAGTCGGGCCTAGGGCGATTGAGGCGGTCCAGGCGGAGGAAGCACTCAGGGGCCAGAAACCGACGGACAGGGAAGCGGTGAAGAGAGTCGCGAAACTCGCAGCAGAGGCGTCAGACCCCACATCCGACATACGAGGGACGGCTGAGTACAAGCGGGACCTTGTGAGGTTGCTGGTCACGAGAGCGATTAGGCTGGCATACGGACGAGCACGGAAGGGGGGCGCCCTGTAGGATGGCGGAAAGGAAGCGCGTCGGCCTGATTGTGAACGGCAGACGCCACGAAGCCGATGTCGAACCCCGTCTTCTGCTCGTGCACTTCCTTCGGGAGAACCTCGGACTGACCGGGGCCCACACTGGCTGCGACACCTCGAACTGCGGCGCCTGCACAGTCGTGATGGACGGGAGGGCGGTGAAATCATGCACAGTCCTTGCGGTCCAGGCCAATGGGAGAGAGGTGCTGACTGTGGAAGGGCTGGCACAGGGAGACAGGCTCAGCCCGATCCAGGAAGCTTTCCTGGCCGAGCACGGGCTCCAGTGCGGATTCTGCACGCCAGGCATGCTGATGGCGGCCTATGCGCTGCTGGAAAAGAATCTGAACCCAGACGAAGAGGAGATCAGGAGAGGGATCTCGGGGAACATCTGCAGGTGCACCGGCTACGTCAAGGTAATCAAGTCGGTGCAACGCGCGGCACGGGCGATGAACAAGACGCCGATGAGAAGCCCGCCACGGAAGAGAAAGACTTCCATAGCGCAATCCTGACGCGACGCGAGTTTAGCAGTCGGTCCGCTAATCACAACTCACGCTAGGATGAGGTATTCCCGGCAGAGGCGCGATGAACCCTTCGCACAGAAAGCAAGGGCCCACGACTTAATAATCAAACGCAGGATCACCAGACTGTGAATACTAAGAAGCTGTTTTCCGTCGTAGTAGAGTTCGGGAGCATCGCCCTCTCGGTTTATGGGTTCACCAGCGCAGTGTACTGGTACTGGATATTCCTTCAATCGGCTCCAGCTGAGAGCGTCATTTCCAACGCCATAGTGCTTCAGGGCGTCCCTCTTTCTCACATTATCGAGAGCCTCGTG
>DATFYS010000115.1:0-9880 GCA_035314885.1 Nitrososphaerales archaeon
TGAGGAGTCTCTTCTTGTCTCCGCAACCTACGACGGGGACAGCAGGTTGGCCATACTCAAGTTCTACGACCAAAAGGCAGGACGAAATTGGTTGTGGAAGGACAACACCGGGCACCGGCCATACTGCTACACCCGCCTAAGTATGGATGAGCTACAGGACATCAAGAACAGGAAGGATGTCATCGAGATTGTTGAGGAGGAGAGGCACGACCTGCTCAACGATGAGATGGTAACGCTACGGAAGATAATCACAACCGACCCGCTAGCGATAGGCGGGGGAAACGACAGCATCAGGGACAAAATCAAGGCCTGGGAGGCTGACATAAAGTACTACGAGAACTATGCCTACGACCGGGGGCTCAGGATGGGGACCTACTACAGGGTCTCCCAGGGGAAGGTGTCCCCTGTCGAACATGCCGTTCCCGAGAGAGTCCTGCGGTCGCTGCAAGAGATCACAGTAAGAAACCCGAAGGAGTTCGGTCCCTATCTCAACGAATGGGCCGAGCTTCTCGGGGAACCTGTTGCGAACTTCAAGCGGGTCGCCATGGACATAGAAGTCGCCAACGAACTGGGCCGACTCCCAGATGCCGAACAGCCTGACCAACCTATCATCGCTGTGTCGTTCTTCAACGAGGCGGAGAAGGTTGTCTATCTTCTCAGGAGTGACAAGGACCCCGCGGGCCTGGACGGGGCACCGTTCTCGACCCAAGTCTTCGACAGTGAGGTGCTGCTCCTCAAGGCGGTGATGGCCAAGATGATGGAGTACCCATTCCTGGTCACCTTCAACGGAGACAATTTCGACCTTCGCTATCTCAGGCACAGGGCTGAGAGGCTCGGCATCCGCGAAGAAGAGGACCCCATCCAGCTCGAAAGGGTGGCGGCCAATCTTAAGCACGGGGTCCACATCGACCTCTACCAGTTCTTCAGGAACAGGTCCATCCAGGTCTACGCGTTCGCGAACAGGTACACCGAACACACACTCGACGCCATAGCGGACGCATTGCTTGGCAAGTCGAAGTTGGAGTTCGAGGGAGAGATAGGAGACCTCCCTCTAAGGCAGCTGGCGGGCTATTGTCTCAACGACTCCCAGATCACGTACGAGCTAACCTCCATGGGGGATTCCCTGGTCATGAAGCTCCTGCTCGTGATTGCAAGGATCGGAAGGATGCCCCTCAACGATGTGTCTAGGCTCGGCGTCTCCAACTGGATCAGAAGCATGCTGTTCTTCGAGCACAGGAAGATGGGGGCACTCATCCCAAGGCCGGACGAGCTCGCCGAGAAGGGAGGCGCATCCTCTCAGGCCATCATCAAGGGGAAGAAGTACAAGGGAGGTCTCGTAATCGAGCCGAAGCCCGGCGTCCATTTCGACGTGTCAGTCATGGACTTCGCGAGCCTGTATCCGAGCCTCATCAAGGTTCACAACCTGTCCTACGAGACGGTCAACTGCCCCCATCAGGAATGCAGGAAGAACAGAATCCCTGACACCGAATCGTGGGAGTGCAGTAGGCGGAAGGGGATTACCAGCCTTGTCATCGGCTCGCTGCGGGACCTGAGGGTCTCGCATTACAAAGTCCTGGCGAAGGACCCCACCCTGTCGAAGACCGACAGAGATCTCTACAATGTGGTCTCCCAGGGCCTCAAGGTCTACCTCAACGCCGCCTACGGGAGCTTCGGGTTCGAGTCATTCGCATTCTACTGCCTCCCGGTGGCCGAAGCTACAGCGGCGTTGGGGCGGGATGCGATTACCAGGACCATCGAAAAGGCGAAGGAGCTTGGAATAGAAGTAGTCTACGGGGACACCGACTCGACATTCATGAGGAGCCCCTCCAAGGAGCAGATAGAAACCATCAGACACTGGGCAGACACGGAGCTGGGGGTCGAGCTCGACCTCGACAAAGTGTACCGCTATGTGGCATTCAGCAGCAGGAAGAAGAACTACTTCGGCGTCCTTCCGGACGGGACGGTTGACATCCGCGGGCTGACCGGCAAGAAGAGCCAGACCCCGGAGTACCTGAAAGAGACCTTCTACAGTGCCCTCGAGATCCTGAGCAGGGTTCAGTCACCAGAAGATTTCGAGAAGGCCAGGGCGAGCATCAAGGATCTGCTGGGTGGGATGATTACGAGTCTTAAGGGGAAGAAGGTCCCTGTTCAGAAGTTGGCGTTCAACGTCATGATGGGGAAGCCCACCGAGAAGTACAACGGAACCACCCCCCAGCACGTTCGGGCCGCAAAGCTACTTGAGGAGAAAGGAAGAGAGATCAAGGCCGGTGAGATCATTTCATATGTCAAAACCAAGAGCCCACCCTACGTGAAGCCCGTCGACCTTGCCAAGGTGGATGACGTTGACCCAGACAAGTACATCGAATACGCCCACTCGATGTTCGACCAGATGCTGGACGCCCTCGATTTCAGCTTCGACGAGATAATGGGGGCCACCACATTGGACTTCTTCTGGTCGAGCTAGACCTGCATTTTCTTCTCTAGTCTCGTCTTCGCACTGAAGTTCATTATCGGGCCAGCGGAGAGGTTGCTGTTGCCGATCACGGTTATCACCCCTTCCGGAGTCATGATCCAGGTGGACCTGAGCGAGAGCTTCACGACCTCCCCCCTCACTCCTCCGGGCCCACCGAACTGAATGTCATCCCCTAGCCTGATGATGCCTTCGTTCAATAGCAGAACACCGGCTATAATGTTCGAAATGGTGGTCTGGAGCGCCAAGCTGATCGTAAGCCCGCCGATACCTGATATCGTCAAGGTGGTGATTTCAGATGATATCCCGGTGATATAGGCGACTCCCACGACTGCGCCGACCAGCATGATGACCCAGGTCCAGTAACGAATAGCGCTGGCGACGGCCTTTGAGGCACCTGCCCTGAGGGCTATGGTCCTGACAACCGTCCCTAAGACAGTCCCGATGACCACAATCACAAGCAGCAGGCCAACAATCTCGAAGAAGATCAACAGAAGGGAGCTCGTCGTCGAAGCTACCGTCGTTGAGGTCGTGCTATTGGTGGAAGCGGTCTGGAGCGCTCCAGCCAGGAATGACAAGCCCATGCTCTTTGCAAGGCGAGTGGCCCGGGACGGAAAAACGTTTTCGCACCCTTAATGGCTTAATATCCGCGCAATGGGTTTCCCCTCCGAGGGAGTCCGATCATGGGTTCTGGAGTAGTCAGGCTAGGCCTGGTGCAGATGTCAGCGTCGGCCGACGTCGACAGGAACCTTGGTAAGGCCATCGACTTGGTTGGGGAGGCAGCCGGGAAAGGGGCTGAAATCGTATGTCTTCCGGAGCTCTTCTCAAGGCGCTACTTCCCGGCGACCCGAGGCTCGCGAGAGACCCCGGAGACAATCCCAGGTCCCACCAGCAGGGCCCTCTCTCAAAGCGCGAAGGAGAACAAGGTGGTCCTCGTGGGTGGGACAATCTTCGAGAGATCCGGGAGCTCGGCATACAACACATGTCTCGTGTTCGACGAGCATGGGAGGACGATTTCCAAATACAGGAAGGTGCACATTCCCCAGGACGAGCATTACTTCGAGCAGGACTACTTCAAACCGGGGACCAAGTACTCCGTCGCGAAGACCGACAAGGGGAAGATAGGCACGCTTGTTTGCTTCGATCAGTGGTACTCTGAGCCAGCAAGAATCGAGAGGTTAATGGGGGCTGACGTCCTTGTGTATCCTACCGCGATCGGATGGGTGAAGGGAATCGAGCAGACCGAAGGGGAGTGGAGACCGGCGTGGGAGGCCGTACAGGTGGGCCACGCCGTTGCCAACAGCGTGGTAGTAGCGGCTGTCAACAGGGTTGGTGTGGAAGGGGTAACGACGTTCTGGGGAAGTTCCTTCGTCTGTGACCAGTTCGGGAAGGTCCTCCTTAGAGCCGGGGAAGACGAGGGTGTGTATGTCGCCGACTGTGATCTTGACCTCGGAAAACTCGTCGAAAACGGATGGGGTTTCATGAGGAACAGGCAGAAGAAGACCTATTCCAGAATCGTGAAGTAATCGCAATGAATGGGACACCTGCGAATCTCGGCTACAGGATGCCCGCCGAGTGGGAGAAGCACGAAGCCACCTGGATTTCATGGCCCAAGAATCCAGAGACCTTTCCCCCTGAGGTCCTCCCCCAAGTAGAGGAGACCTACGTCCAGATAGTCAACTCTCTTACCCCGGAGGAGGAGGTCTGGATACTGGTCGACGACGAGAGGATGGAGCGGAGGGTAAAGTCTCTTCTTCCCAAGACGGAGCAGGTCGTCTTCCATCACATCAGGACGGTCGATGTCTGGGTGAGAGACTACGGGCCTACGTATGTCAAGGGGAAGGGCGTGGCACTCGTGAAATGGCGCTTCAACGCCTGGGGGAGCAAGTACCAAGACCTTCTTCCCGACGGCGAGTCAGGAGAGAGGATCGCCAAGTCGTCAGGGTCGCCCGTGTTCAAACCTGGCATGGTCTTGGAAGGCGGTTCAATCGAGGTCGACGGTAAAGGGACGGTGATGACCACGGAACAGTGTCTGCTGAACCCGAATCGGAACCCACAGATGAAAAAGGAGGAGATCGAGGAACTTCTCAGAGGAACCCTCTCGACCAAGAAGGTCCTCTGGCTTGGGTCGGGAATCGAAGGAGACGACACGGACGGTCACATCGACGATTTCGCGAGGTTCGTCGCGCCCGGGAAGGTTGTTGTGGCGACTGAACAACGGAGGGCTGACCCCAACCACGCACCCCTCAGAGCGGCACGGAAGGCCCTGGAATCGGTCGAGGACAGCCGCGGCCGGAGCATCGAGATGACAGCCATTCCCATGCCTCCCCCTCAATCATCCCCTGATGGGCGTCTTCCGGCCTCTCATCTGAACTTCTACATCGGAAATGGAGCAATCCTCCTGCCCACCTTCGGAGGTGAAAGCGACAAGCAGGCGGTTGGTGCACTAGAGGGGGCGTTCCCCCACAGGCAGATTGTGCCCATTGATTGCAGGGCTCTGGTCTTCGGACTGGGGGCAATTCACTGCGTGACCCAACAGGTCCCGAAGGTGGGTTAGGATCACTCGAAGCTGGCCGTCTTGGCCGCCACTTCGGTGACGAACTCGGGAACCTTTACCCCCAGCCTGTTCTTCCCGTCCCTCGTCCTCACCGCTATTGTCCCACTTTCCTCTTCCTTACTCCCGACAACGACGACAAATGGTATCTTCTGGAGCTGGGCGTCTCTCACTTTGCTGCCGAGTGTCCCCTGGCTGAAGTCCCCTTCTGCTCTGACGCCCCCCTTCGACAGAGCTTCTAGGACGGTGCGCCCATAGGAAACGTGCTCATCGCTGAGTGGGAGGACCCTGGCCTGGACCGGAGAGAGCCAAACGGGGAGCACCCCCCTGTAATGCTCTAGCATTATCCCAATGAACCGCTCGAGGGAGCCCAGGATTGCCCGGTGCAGGACCACAGGGGTGTGCTCCTTCCCATCGGAGCCCGTATAGGCAAGCCGGAATCTCTTGGGCATCTGAAGGTCGAGCTGGAAAGTGCCGCACTGCCATTCTCGCCCCAGGGAATCTCTGATGTCAACGTCAATCTTGGGTGCGTAGAAGTTCCCCTCTTTCTCCTTCGTCACGTAGTTCATCCCGGATGCCTTGACGACCCTGACCAGAGTGGCGGTGGCCCTCTCCCACTCTTCGTCGCTCCCCATGGACTCGTCCGGCCTGGTCGAAATCTTGACCTTGTATTCGAGGTTGAATACCCCGTAGACCTTCTTCATCATGTCCAGCATGTCCGCGAGTTCTTTCTCGGCCTGTTCTTCGAGGGCGATTACATGTGCGTCGTCCTGCGTGAGGTCTTTGACCCTGAACAGACCGCTTGCAACTCCGCTGAGTTCGTTTCTGAACAGAGGGTCGAAGATGGCGTACCTGACCGGAAGTTCCCGGAAGCTCCACTTCCTAGACTTGTAGATCAGGAAGGTTGAGGGGCAGTTCATCGGCTTCATCCCGAGCTCCTCGTCTCCCATGCTCGTCAGGAACATGTTCTCCTTGTAATGCGCCGAATGGCCGCTGACCTGCCAGAGTGTGGTATTTGCGAGAATGGGGGTGCTGACTTCGATGTATCCCCGCCTGTCAAGTTCGTCCCGCAGAAAATCCATCAGGATGTTCTTGAGGCGGAACCCCTTGGCGTGCCAGTAGACCATTCCTGGAGAGGGCTCCTGGAAGCTGAACAAATCGAGCCTTTCGCCGATTACCCTGTGGTCTGTGTCAGGTAAATTGCCGAAATCACTTTTCTTGATCCGCGAAAGAGCCTCCTCGTCGGACAGCTCGCGCCTGTGCTTGGGGGCCCTCACTGGCCCCGCCATAGAAGCGGCTCCGTAGCTCCTCGACATCTCTGCCAATGGATGCCCCTTGACTTTGATCTGCAGGGCCTTGTTCCAGCCAAAGGGCGCACGGGATACCCCCAGGCCGCTCGACTTCGCCTCCGACTCCATCGCCTTCAGCACCTTCAGCGCATCCTCCGGACCAGCAAGGTTCTGGCTGATGTGCGCGAACGGGTAGATCATCACCTTCTTCACGCCGAGCTTCGAAAGGAACTCTTTCGCTTCGGCGACGGCCTGCTTGCCCGTTGCCTCGGCATCGCCGTTCTCGACCGCAGTGAACAGGACTACGACTTCTTCTTCTCGGACCACCTTCTTCTCGGCCGGCTCCGCACCGGCTATCTCTTTCTTGATTGGCTGATATTCGATGAAGTCGGCGTGCATCTGAAGTATCTTCAACGTCTGTACCCTACCATCTCGCCCTTTCCAGGGCCTTCGATTTGCGCGTAGCTTTCTTCCATACCTTGTAGTGATCTCGGCAGAGGTAAACCCTCCTGCCTTCACCTGAGACGCTTAACCCCGAGCCTCCTACCTCGTTCCTGCTTAGAGAACGGACTGCCTTGTTGGCGCAGCCGACCACCCCGCAGGCGACTCCTTTGTCTACCCTTCCCAAACCGACCCTCGAAGGCTTCTCAGTGTATATAAAATCTGCAGGGAATGGGTCGGCATGCTCGATAGGCTGAGAGGACGGCTAAGCTCCTACCTGGGCCGAGTGGGGACCGCCTTCTCGAAGGTGTCTCCTTCGCCAACGCTCTGGACCTTCGTGGGCTTCGTTGCCTCCTTGCTAGCAGCACTCGCCTTCTCGAGCCGAGGATATCGCGGGGAAATCGCTGGCGGTGCGCTCATCCTTGTGGCAGGGTTCTTCGACATAGTGGACGGGGCCGTAGCCAGGGCCACCGAAAGGGAATCGAAGAGAGGGGCTTTCTTGGATTCAAACCTTGACAGGGTCGCGGAAGTCTCGATCTTCTTGGGAATACTCCTCGGGAGATATGCTTCGTCTCTGTGGGTGGTCCTCGCACTGTCGGCCAGCCTGCTGGTGAGCTACGCAAGGGCGAGGGGCGACACTCTCGGAGTGACCCTGTCCGGGGTCGGCATCGGCGAGAGGAGCGAGAGGCTTCTGGTTCTGTCGGTCGCGTCTTTGGTCGGCTTCGCAGGATGGGGTGTTGTCCTCGTCGCGATTTTGGCGACTCTCACCTACGTCGAAAGAGTGTGGAAGGCCACAAGGTGGCTCGGCTAGCCTGTTGCAAGTCCGCTCCTGACATCTCCTAAGTACTGTAGCGCCTTTGCCAGTTCCGCCTTCCCCTTCGCCGTGATGGAATATCTCGACCTGAACTCCTCCGAGGAACGCTTCACGAGGCCTTCTCTCCTCAGCCTGTAGATGACTGAGTAGAAGGTGATGGCCGCTGGAGCAAAGCCGTGCTTGCTTTCCACACTCCTTCTGATCTCGCCTGGGCTAGCATCCTGCCTTTCGAGCTTTGAGAGCACGTAAAGCCAAAGATTCCCTCTTGTGAGCGAAGACTGTAGGTGCTCGAAGGCCAACTCTCAATCGAGGGGCATCCCACCACTCAATAAGCTTGTGACCCGGCAGATCTGGCGAGGGGGATTCCAACCGAATGGTATTTCTATCATTCATGGGACCTCGGCGGTTCCGATGGTGGACAAGCCAGGGCGTAGGAAGAAGACAGGGCCGGGAAGGAAGAAGTTGGTTGCAGTGACCTTGGCGATCATCATACTCGTCGGCGTGGGATGGTATTCCTACACCATCTACACCACCAAGCCGGCAGCGCCCATATATGCGATGGTTACAGTTGGCTACGTGAACGGCACTTCAATAGGGAGCTTTGAGATAGAACTGTTTCCTGCGTACGCTCCTCACACGGTCGCCAATTTCGTCAACCTGACGAATTCAGGGTTCTACAACGGACTGACCTGGCATAGAGTCGAGAAGAGCCCCCCCGTAATCCAGATTGGAGATCCCACCACGAGAAACGGAGGCGGCAACCGCTCCACGTGGGGGCAGGGCACAGCGGGGAAGCAGCTACAGTTCGAGAGCTCAAACAACCTTCACAACTACCAGTGGTTCATCGGAATGGCAAGCACAGGCTCCGGAGTGGGGGGAACTTCTCAATGGTACATCAACATGCAGAATGACACGGGGCTGGACGGCAGGTACGCTGTATTTGGGGAGGTCATTAGCGGATACAATGTTGTCAACATGATTTGGAATGCGCCAACAGAATACGTGGCCGGAGCGGCCCAGGACGAGCCGCGCACGCCAATATTGATTACGAGCATCACAATCTTGGGGACTCAGAACACATAGCAGGCGCCTTTCTTAGAAGCCAACAGCATCCGTTCCCTTCGCTTCCACCAACTGATTTCACCGAATGGTATTTCAACCGAGTCTGAGAGTGGGCTCGCTCCGCCCTTGGTAGACAAGCCCCATAGAAGGAAGCAGAGGAATGTCCCCTGGGGGAAGATTGCCGCGGTGGTCATAGCAGGTCTGGTTGCGGTCGCAGCGGGTTGGTACATCTATGAGACCTACATCTATGTCCCTCCTCCTCAATATGCGAGAGTTGACACGAGCCTGGGGCCATTCTATGTCGAGCTGTATCCTGCCTGTGCACCCAAGACGGTGGCGAACTTCGTCAGCCTGGCAGGCTCGGGGTTCTATGACAACCTCACCTGGCACAGGATAGTCCCCAACTTCGTGATACAAACAGGGGACCCCAACACCAGGGGTGGTCTCAACAGCACAAGAGCATCATGGGGCCAGGGAGGCTCAAACCAGACCGTCCCGCTCGAATGGTGCGGTTGGCTGCACAACTACGAGGGTTACGTCGCCATGGCCCACAAAAGCGGAGACGTCAACAGCGGAACTTCCCAGTTCTACGTTATCCTTCAGAACCAGACGGCCACGGACCTGGCCCAGCTCGATGGTAGCTACACGGTCTTCGGCAAGGTGATATCGGGCATGTCCGTGGTACAGGAGATTGGGAATGTGAAACTATGCCAGCCTCCAACATGCCCGTCCAATTGGGCAATCGACGAGCCGCTACCCCCTGTGTTCGTGAAGGACATCGTCATCCTGAGCGGACCTCTGACCGTGTAGACGAACGTGAACGAGGAATAGTCGCGGGTTCGGTGCCCCGAACTCTACCAGCTTCTTCTTCTTTCGCTCTTTGCCCGTACCTTGACGATCCCGTAGTGGATCGCGCAGCTGACGCAGTAGTATCTTGTAGTCGTGGGAGCCGCTATGTAGGCCCCGGCGGCGCGAAGCTCTCTCGCCAGGGTTGGCTCCACAAGGCTGAGCCTGGTGGTGACCTTCTTTGCCTTGTCCCTGGGGACACTGGCGCCGCAGTTGCTGCAGTAGATGATGTTGCTCCGGCCCTTTCCTCCCTTGGAACGACCACGACTCTTTCTCTTCTTAGACAAATTCGGCTTTCAGCCTTGACCGCGCTCCCCCTTTAAACATATGGCGCCTGATGGCGACTACTCTTTCTGGTAAGGCAGGGCCAGGGCGGAAGGGGGCCTCAGCCGCTTGGACGCGAT